>DASSXK010000284.1:0-21704 GCA_035703945.1 Ktedonobacteraceae bacterium
CGCTGCTTTTCGGCGTCTATGGGATTATCGCAGCCTATATTGGAGCACGTCTCTCCTCGCTACTTCCGGGTCCGGTGCTGCTTCTCCTCTTCGGCCTGTTAATGCTTGTCATCGCCATAATGATGTTACGTCCAAAGAAACCGATACAGCGCTCGTATCAACCCTGGTGGGTAACGCTCCTTGGTGGTCTGGGCGTTGGCTTTCTTACAGGATTTCTCGGCGTTGGAGGGGGATTCCTGGTTGTTCCGGCCCTGGTACTCTTCCTCGGGATGGATATGCCTGACGCCGTTGGTTCATCCCTGGTGGTCATTACCCTTAATAGCGCCTCTGGCATTCTGGGGCATCTTAGTGGTAGCCCCCAACCCTGGTTATTGATCGGCCTGTTCTCACTCGCAGGCGTGATAGGTCTGTTCATCGGCACACGTATCACAAAAATTATCCCAGCAAAGAAACTCAGCCAGATTTTCGCCATCTTCGTCCTTATGCTAGGGATCGTTATCCTTGCCATAAATATACCGGGTACATTGCACTACCTGACACAAAACTAGAAACAGGAGCAAATCACGATGCCATCGCCTAAGATTACCCCACGGCCCACTCAAGGGCCCCTGGCCGTCGTGCAACTTGGCCTGCGCGCCAACTGGCAACAGTTCACCCTCCTGGTGCTGATCAACGCGTTCGTCGGCGGCATGGTGGGTCTCGAACGCAGTATCGTGCCACTGCTTGGCCGCCAGGTGTTTGGCCTGGCTTCGACAACAGCGGTGCTCTCGTTCATCATAAGCTTCGGGTTGGTCAAAGCAGCTTCCAATCTCTTCGCGGGCCGACTCAGCGATCGCATCGGGCGCAAGGGAGTGCTGGTGGTTGGCTGGCTGATTGGACTGCCAGTGCCGTTCCTCATTATCTTCGCTCCATCATGGGGTTGGGTAGTCTTCGCAAATATCCTCCTGGGCATCAACCAGGGCCTCTGCTGGTCCACCACTGTCATTATGAAGATCGACCTGGTGGGACCCGCACGACGTGGGCTTGCGATGGGCATCAATGAAGCGGCTGGCTATATGGCGGTTTCAGCCTCGGCAATCGCGGCTGGCTACCTCGCAGCCACCTACGGGCTGCGGCCCCAGCCATTCCTGCTCAGCATTGGGTTTGCCCTGGTGGGTCTGCTACTATCGCTACTGTTCGTACGCGAGTCGCATGGGCATGCACGCCAGGAAGCGGCCATGCTGGCGACTGCGACCGAACACAGAGAAGGATCAGCACAACCGGCCCGGCACGCAGATCAAAGGCCAGCTCCCCTCTCATTTAAGGAGATCTTCTGGCTCACCTCCTGGAAGAACAAAACGCTCTTCGGTGTCAGTCAGGCTGGATTGATAAACAACATGAATGATGGTCTGGCCTGGGGCCTGTTTCCGCTCTTTTTTGCCGCAGGCGGCCTAAGCCTCGCGCAGATCGGACTCCTGGCAGGCATCTATCCGGCCGTGTGGGGAACGATGCAAATGCTGACAGGGATACTCTCAGACCAGATTGGGCGCAAAGGAATGATTGTGGGTGGAATGCTGCTTCAAGGCGTTACGCTCGGGCTGCTGCCACTGCTCCACGGGTTTGGGTGGTGGGCACTCTCGATGGGTCTACTCGGGCTGGGGACGGCTTTGGTCTATCCAACGCTCCTTGCGACGATCGCTGATGTCGCCCACCCGAACTGGCGAGCGTCGGCAGTGGGCGTCTATCGCCTCTGGCGCGATAGTGGATACGCTTTCGGGGCGCTGCTGGCGGGGGTACTGGCTGACCTGCTGGGGGTCTCCTGGGCCGTTGGCGTCATCGGTGGATTAACCTTCCTCTCAGGGGTCGTCGCCTTCGGAGTGATGGCTGAAACCTTACCGCGTAAACAATCCAAGCAGCCATCAATAAGGAAATAGGAGATGGATCGTCTCAGGCGCTGGCATTTTCCTATTTTGCCCTTTTTCATAACTTGAGAAATTCCTTAAAAAATGCTATATTTCTCATTATGAATAGACAAGGAGGATTCATGTTACCAGACGCCGAATATAAACCCGTATTGAGCGTCTCGATACCACCTGATCGGCGACAGGTCTTTTATACTTCCCTGGCTCAATTCCGCCAGCGATATCCTTTCATCACCAATAGTGGCCTTGTCGTGCAAGCAGTGATCGACGCAACTCAGATGGAACAGCAGATGATTGAACTCCTTGCACACTTGCCTCAGTCAATACAGATTACCCAGCAGGGGGCGGCCTATCTCTGGCAATGCCCTGCTGGCCAGGGATCGGCCTTGACTTTTCTCGAGGCAACCAGGCAAGCATTAACAGCTTTGCTTGGCACTGGCCATTCTTCTGATGATCAGGATCAGCCTACCCCGCCCTCTGATACGCAGGGATAGATGAACGCTCCAGAATAAAAGAACACGGGGAACAAGTGGCTTTTGGCCAGATCGGCCTGTCTCAAATAATAAAGGAGAATAGAGTGTGACAACCAGTAAGAAGTCTCTTCCCTCGGATGAGAGAAACCTCAGCTTGCGTCAGCAGAGCCTACCTCCTGCTGAGAGAACCACCCCGATCTCATCGCGCGTCTCGACCGGGGTCACCGGGCTTGATGAAATTTTATTTGGAGGACTTATTCCCAAACGCGCCTATCTGTTGCGCGGGGGTCCAGGCTGCGGAAAAACCACGCTTGGTATGCACTTTCTCATGGAGGGAGTGACCCGAGGAGAACGCAGTCTATTTATTACCCTGGGGGAGCCCGAAAATGAACTGAAGGCCAACGCCCAGTCACTGGGCTTTGAGCTGGACCAGATGCATTTCCTGGATCTTTCACCCAACGCCGAGTTCTTCACGGAAATGCAAACCTATGATATTTTTTCTCCCGCTGAAGTCGAACGAGAGCCAGTGACCCAGCAAATCCTTGATCAGATCGAGGCGATCCGACCACAACGCGTTTTTTTGGATGCGATGACTCAATTCCGTTATCTCGCCACCGATTCCTTCCAGTTCCGCAAACAAGTGCTCTCCTTCCTGCGCTTCCTGGTTGAGCAAGGCGCCACTATCCTTTTTACCTCTGAAGGAAGCGTCTCTGTTCCCGATGATGATTTGCAATTTATGAGCGACGGAGTGATTCACCTGAATTTCCGACCAGAAGGTCGTACCCTCAGCGTAAGCAAGTTTCGTGGCTCCGACTTTCACAGTGGCGACCACACGATGCGCCTGACGGACCACGGTATGTTTGTCTTCCCTCGCCTCTTGCCACAACAACACGCTCAGAAGTTCATTAAGGAAGTTATTGCTTCTGGAGTCCCAGAACTGGATGAATTGTTACATGGAGGATTGGAACGGGGCACCATCTCCATCTTGAGTGGCCCGACTGGCGTCGGAAAAACCACGCTGGGATTGCAGTTTATGAAGGAGGCGGCCGGGCGAGGCGAACGCTCTGTGGTCTATACCTTCGAGGAGCTGCAAGAAACACTGATGCAACGCTGTGAGTCGCTCAATATCCCGGTTCGGGCAATGGTAGAGCGGGGAACGCTCTCGGTGGTGCAGATTGAGCCGCTTCACTTTACTCCAGACGAGTTTGCGCGTATGGTCCGTACAGAAGTTGAGCAGCAGCACGCCAGCATTGTCATGATCGATAGTATTTCGGGTTATAGCGTCTCGTTGCGCGGTGAGGAAGTCAGTGTCCACCTGCACGCGTTATGTAAATACCTGCAAAATATGGGTGTGGCTGTCCTGTTGATTAATGAAGTCCATTCCATTGCTGGAGAACTCCAAGTCAGTGAGCTCGCGATCAGCTATCTCGCAGATAATATCGTTTTTTTACGCTATCTAGAACTCCGGGGAGAAATTCGCAAGGTGATTGGTGTGTTGAAGAAACGCCTATCGAATTTTGAACGGACCTTGCGTGAAATTGAAATGAGCCGCTATGGGATCAAAGTGGGCCGTCCTCTGACGAACCTGCAAGGTATTCTTAGTGGACGAATTTCCTTCATTGATTCTCCAAGCAAGGAGGAGTAGTTTTGGAAACCGCACCACGGACATTACTGCTTGTCAGTCATCTGCCACGCAACCTCCTGCTGCTGGCAGATTTCCTTAAGAATGCTGGTTATACTACGATTACCGCAAGCAACTACGAAGAGTTCGATCAAATACTCAACGAGCCGCAAGCAATTGATGGAGGTCTCATTGACATTGCTGGATTTGACTCAGCGATCTGGACTCGCTGTGAGCACTTACGCGCGGCCAAAGTTCCTTTTCTGATTTTTTCTCCAAAGCAGAGTGCAGCCATCCAGCAGGCCAGTCTCTCTCATGGAGCAAAAGGGGTCATGGTCAAGCCACTCGTGGTTAAAGAGCTTATCGGAGTGATCCGAAGCATCCTGGAGGATTAACTTTCGATGAGTCACATTCTGCTTCTGCTTGACCACAAAGCAAATCGAACCTTGCTCTCTGGCTGGTTGGGACAGCACTATAATGTGCACAGCCAGAAGCCAGGGGCGATCCCTGTAGCGCCTTTTGATCTCTGTTTGATCGATGGACCGGCTCTGGATCGTCTTTGGAAGGAAGTGCGCCACTACAAGGCAGCGGAGGAGCCAGTGTTCTTACCAGTAATGCTGATTACCTCTAACCGCGAAGCAGAGTTGCTGACACGCCATCTCTGGAAGACCGTTGATGAGTTGATAAGGGTACCTATCGAGAAAGTAGAACTACAGGCTCGGGTGGAAATACTCTTGCGCACGCGCCAGCTTTCGCAAGAACTCAAATTGCGCAACGAAGACCTGGAGTCCTTTTTTCATGCGATGACCCACGACGTGCGCGCCCCGTTGCGCGCGATCAAAAGTTTTACGCAACTCCTGCAAGAGGAAGAAGCCTGGCGGATGGGAGAGCAAGGTCAACAAGACCTCAAGTACATTCTATCTGCCTCTGATCTGATGCAGGAAATTATCGATGGGCTGGTTGCATTTGCGCGCGTTGAGCGGAGCAATCGCCAGATGCAACCAGTCGCCGTAGCTCCTCTCATACATGCGTGCCTACATCAGTTGCAACCAGAGATCCAGTCGCGCCAGGCTCAGGTTGTCGTCGATGGAAACCTGCCGGAAGTCCAGGGTAATCCGATCCTTCTGACCCTGGCATTAACCAATCTTTTGTCCAATGCCCTCAAATTTATGCCACCCGATAGACGCCCCGTCATTACGATTCGAGCCACCATGTCCTCGCAACTCTGTCGATTGGAGATTGGAGATAATGGCATTGGCATTCCTTTGGAGGACCAGCAGCGGTTATTTCAGCCATTTGTTCAGTTGCACGGTATCGAGGTCTACGAGGGAATAGGTCTGGGTTTGGCAACGGCGCGCAAGGCAGTGGAACTGATGGGGGGACGTGTTGGCGTTATCTCCACTGTTGGGCAGGGCAGTACCTTTTGGATAGAACTGCACAGAGGAGCGTGAGTATGCGAATACTGATTATTGATGATAATCCCCAGGATCGGGAATTGATCAAAAGAGCAATTGGGAAGATCTACTCCGAGGTCAGCTACGTGGAGGTCATTCACCAGCAGGCGTTTGAGGAGGCACTCCGGACTCTGGACTATCAGATCGTGTTCACCGATTACCAGCTCAAATGGAGTACAGGGATAGAGATACTTAAGGCTATCCGAGCATGCTCCTCCTTGTTGCCAGTGATCATGGTCACTGACACAGGTAGCGAAGAGATCGCCGCTGAGGCGATGAAACAGGGACTCACTGACTACGTGCTGAAAACGCACCTGTCTCGCTTGCCTCTTGCCATCCAGGAGAGTCTCGAACGCGTCCATTTACAGAGAGATCGGCAAGAATTGCAAGCGCAAATCCAGCAAGCGCAGAAGCTGGAGAGCCTGGGGCTACTCGTCAGCGGCATCGCCCACGATTTTAATAACCTGTTGGCGGCGATCGCAGGTTTTGCCGAACTGGGAATGAGAGGAGCAAAGCACGATCCATCCCAGGCGCATGAGTATTTTGAGCATATTCACCAGCGTGCACAGCAGGGGACACGCATGACAAGACAACTACTTGCCTTTGCACGCGGGACTCCCATGGAGCCAACATATCTTAATGTGAACGAGCACATCACTGCACGCCTCGATTTTCTGCGAACACTTCTGGGAACGAGCATCCAGCTCCATCTGGAGGCGGACCCAGATGTGAAAGCAATCTTTGCTGATGCGACACAATGGGAGCAGGTGTTGGTCAATCTATGTTTAAACGCCCGCGATGCAATGCCAATGGGAGGAAATCTGAAACTGCTGACGCGGCAGGTCGAGGTGGCTCAAGGTTCTCAGTATGTTCAACCCTACCTCCTGCCTGGCTCCTATGTGCTAGTGCAGGTCAAGGATACAGGGGTCGGAATGGATGAGCAAGTGCAAGCGCGTCTGTTTGAGCCGTTCTTCACCACAAAAGAGGTCGGCCAGGGAACAGGACTGGGGCTGGCTGTTGTCTATGGCATCATCAAGCAGCATGAAGGAACGATCCAGGTCCAAAGCCAGCCCGGCCAGGGAACCACATTCTCAATGTACCTGCCAGCAGTCGAACAAAGACCCGAAAGCGCCGATGAGCAAGTGCCCTATGAGGCGATGGCAGCGATGGGCGATGGTGAGACCATTCTCCTGGTCGAAGATGATGCTGATATCCAATTGATGATGACTACGGTCCTGGAAGACGCTGGTTATACGGTGATCGTCGCAAAGGATGGAGAGGAAGGGGTCGCTCTCTTTGAAACCTATGCTTCCTCTATTGCTCTTGTAATTGCAGATATTATGATGCCCAAGATGAAGGGCAGGCAATTTCAGGAACATGTGCGTAGATTGAAGGCAGGCGTCAAAGTCCTCGTTATCAGTGGCTATCAGGAAATAGATTTGAAACGACGGGATCTGCTGGAGGTAAGAAGCGCCTTTTTACAAAAACCGTTTGACCTGGATGTACTCCTGGCAAAAGTACGTGAACTTCTCAATCTGAAAAGCGATTCACTACAACACCTGCCATGATACATAGTGATCTTGACCCGGATTAAAGGAATCGCTTCCGCTCTTATGAACCTGGCGTTTGTAAAACTCGAATAGCATCAACCGTTGCCTGAGTATAATCTCCGGTCTGTGCCACCTGATTGAAGGTATCCATCGCCTGGTGATAGCGTGTATCAGAGATGGAAACAGCCATTCCACCAGCGATACTGATATGGATATGAGGTGCAGGGGTTGGGCCACCGTCTGGGGGTGGGGGTGATACCTCTTCATCAATGGCAATGACAACCATCTGGGGACTGGTCACTAATGATTTCGTCATCTGGTTAAAATCCGTTCCCTTTGGGAGGGTGCTTGTTGTATAGATGAGAACTTGATAGGGCAAGGTTTTTGCCATTGTACAAACTGGTTTGCGCCTAAGGATGGACGCCATATCTTGCAGACTGACCCCACCTGAGCAAGGATCGGGAATCGCTGTTGGCGATGGCGTTTTAGTTGGGGTCGGAGTTATTGATGGAAGGGCTGTATGCACTTGTGGCATAGGTGTCAAAACAGGATTGACAGGTTTCAGAACAGGATGATTTGGAGTATCCGGTCGCATGAGTAACCCAAGGAACAGGAAAAGTAGCAGCAGAACCCCGATACTGGCAAACAGCACGAGATGACGTGGGGATGCCCAGGCTGCCTGGAACTCTCTTCGTCTCGCTTCCACATGTCTCCGGCCAGGGAAGGTGGTAGCATCTGGCCGCGAAACAGAACCATACGCGAGAGTCTCCTCAAGAGCTTGCTGATAGGCAGACGCTAGCGCCTGTGTAGTTTGAAAACGCTGTTGCGGGTCCTTGTCCAGAGCATGCAGGATCACCTGCTCAATGGCTGGCGAGATCTCCGGATTGAACAAGGATGGACGCAGAGGCGCGCCCTGGAGGTGTTTCATCAAGGTAACTGCTGGCGTATTTCCTTCAAAAGGAAGGTGGTTAGTAAGCATTTGATACAGGACGACACCTAAAGCATATACCTCACTGAGCGAACTGGCTGTTGTCTCCAGAAGCTCTGGTGCCATATAGTCTGGCGTTCCAGGAACAACCCCTGTTTGTGTCAACTGGGACTCGTGTTCCAGAGCTTTGGCAATGCCAAAATCGGCAAGATAGGCAAAGGCCTCATCGCGCAATAATATATTCGAGGGTTTAATATCCCGGTGAAGCACACCTCGATCATGAGCCCATTGGAGGGCCTCGGCCAGTTGTGCAAGCAGAACGCCGGCACCTTTCAATGAGAAATAGCCTTTGCTATTTAAACGATCCAGCAAAGTTCCACCAGCGACATAGGGCATAACCAGGTAACGCCAGGGTCCCTGTTCTCCATAGGCAAAGACTTGCAAAATATGCTCATGGGCTAAAGGGCCGAGTATTTCTGCTTCTCGCTGAAAGCGCCGCACGTGTTCATCTTTGCTCTGATGAACGACTTTAATGGCCACCTCGCGATGCAAATGGTCATCATAGCCCAGATAGACCTCGGCCATTCCACCTTCTCCTAGCAGACATATAAGCCGATAATGACCCAGCATATTTGTGTCTAACCCAGGCATAGAACCAGTGTCTCCTTTTTTTTGGCGGACCAGGCAATCAGCAGAAAATGCATTAATAGATGATAGTCTATCAAATTGTTTCTTCATCTGTCGAATAAACTGACTTACAGGTCACACTCCGACTACTCTTGTTCTGCATCCTTGAACCTGCGCATCCACGAGAACCAATCGTACAGCAGTACCCCAAGCGCCAGGAGAAATACGCCCACACAGATGAAAAAGAGTCCCCAAATGCTCAAAAGGTAGGAGAGGACACCTATTACTAATGTCAAGAATATGAGCAGACCAGCGATAAGGCTCAATATATTGCGGAAGTTAGAGCGATTGGTTAACAGTTCAAATGACTGGACTGTAGGGGTGTCTTTTTTCAAGCTGCCCTGCTCTTGTGATAAGTCAGCAGGAGCCGCCAACAACGCAGGTGATTCGCCTGGAGCCGTTACCTCGCGCCAGAATTCATCTACGGTTTTAAATCGATCATCCATACCGATCGATAATGCTCGCTGGATTGCCTCTGCCACTACGTTCGGTATCGCTGGTACGAGCAGATTCACAGGTTTGAGCGGATCAACATCGGTGTTAAGCAATTTTGTAGCCCGAGAAACTGAATCGATTGGTATCAATCCAGTCAGCAGTGTATAGAATGTAGCTCCCAAACCAAAAATATCGGTGGCAGGAGTGGTACCCGATCTGTATTGTTCGAGTGCCGCGTATCCATGTGAACGGCGATCTACTATCATTGTGGCAGTACCCGGTACATATTCCTTCGCCGAACCGAAATCGGCCAGCTTTGCTTCACCACTACTGGACGGCACGATGATGTTGGCAGGCTTGATGTCTCGGTGCACGATAGGCGGATTTTGCGAGTGCAGGTACTTCATCGCATCCACAATCGGAGCCATTAAGAGCAAAACCCCCGATAAAGGAAAGCGGCCATCTGGCTGCGCTTGACGCAAAACCTCCAGGTTCTCACCTTCAATGTAATCCATAAGCAGGTAGACGCGCTTGAGTTTGTCATTTTCGAAGACATGATGCACACGGGGCAATGCCCGATGCCTCAGCCTTTTAAGAACCTCCCCTTCAAATGCAAAGCGCTCGCGATCATCTTTATTCGGATTAATTACCTCTTTCAGAGCAAAAAAGTTAGACATTCTGTCTCGCTCTCTCACAAGGTAAACGGCTCCGAACTCTCCCCTCCCTAGTGTCTTCTCTATCACAAACCGGTTCCCGCCAGGTTCTACTACTGTTACCCCTCTGGGTAAAATAAACTGCCCTTTTTGCATTTCAAACCTCTAGACAGGATCTTGCTACGAAGTCCCCCACTCACGACGGAGTTCAGATACCCAAGCCCTTCTGTCTTACCTCAGATAGATATTCCTCTTGCGGCACACAAAGGCAAGCACTGCTACATAGCTATGTGGAAGAGAAATCGCTGAGGCCATATAAACTCTACACGATCCAGGAGCCCATCTGGTTACTAAGAATGCTCCCCTTGGACCGAATATGAGTCAAAGGGGAGCACTCTACGCTCTTTTTACCTGGCGGTTCATCACAGGTTAGTAGAACAATTAAACCTGATGGCATCGGCTCCGAGATACCAGTCGCGCATCTCACCATTTGTCAGGGCCAATGTCAGGGTGTACATATTGTTGGGGCTACTGGGCATCTGAATGGAAGGGACCTGATGCTGCATATGCAGCGTTATCCATGTTGTCGCTATCTGGTCCTGGTCCTGTAGATCAAATGTATAGCTTGCACTACTTGTACCTGAGCTGATTGTGAGCATATAGAGAGCATCCGGAGCGCCAGCGTACCAGGAGGGAATATGCACATCAATACTACATTTCCCGTTGGGGAGATGCGCATTGGGCCAGATCCACATCGCCTGCACTGGACTCTGGTTCCAGGCCCACTGATAGCGACCAGAACAGTTTCTCGAACTCCTGGCAGGGTTGCCGGATGGTCCGCTATAGCCATTTGAGGGACCAGAATAGTCTGAGTTATGGATAATCGTACCAGCCGGTATCGGCGTCCAATCGTTAATGTCCGTCAATATAGCCTCATCACCACAAACATAATAGCTGATTCTGGAAGTACTCCCCTTTTGCGCGGTTCCATGTGCAGAGCTTGACTGCCATCCCCAGAACAAAGAGCCAGCAAGAACCAACACCAGAGAGGCCACAGAGATAATCGCCCAGGCCAATCTGGATGGGCTTTGTCTAAGAGGACCACGGTCAGACTTCATCGCTCTTTCCTCAGGCACAATTGGAAGAGTTAGATTGAGGACCTGGTCCTCGACCGGCATTGGAGATTGTTGTATCTGGACTTCGACGAACGTAGATACCTGCTCAACTTCTGGAGGTGGCAACTCAGAAGCTTCATGATTTGGTACCTCGACACATGTAGACACACCAGCTAAACCTAAATCCTCTGGCGTCTTTTTAAAAAGATCGCATAGCTTTTTTGTATAATAAGGGGAGGGGTTTGTTTGCCCCCTCTCCCATCTCCTGACCGTAATTTCGGTCACACCAAGCTCTTCTGCCATCATCACCTGTGTCCAGTTCTGCTGATGCCGATGGTCGCGTAATCGGCTATTAAGCACGACCTCCGGAAATATTTTCCCCATCAAAAATGCTCGCTTTCCGTATTTTGATGTAGAGTCACAGCCCATGTGTTTTTTGTAACAAAAAATGATCAAGGGGGCGCTCAAATGGTAATAAAAAATCGAACATAGCCTCTGGCGATTACCAGCTAGCTCGTTCGTATCAATGCCACTATTACTCTTCGCACGTTGAATGAATATAAAACTTCCCACTCTCTAATATCGCAGAGAATGTTCTGTTTATTTCATAAAAACCTGTAAAAAAGGACATAAATCCTAATTGATCGGTTTGATTGGTGTAACTGATCGGTTTGACCTCCTCTTTTTTACCTCTTTTCTGGCACAATTCCTACAGAGCTCGTCATCATTGAGGAATGCTCATGAGCAGGCTGGTGGGTATGGTCTGCATCTTCTTGAGAAAGAAAGGAAGATGCCAGGAAAAGATGCTCCCTCGGAAATGTCTCAGGGTTTCCCACCAAAACAAGATAGACATGCAGAGGTAATCAGGCAAAAAAGGGACTGCATCCCATAAATCGACAAAAGTCTCATTTTCGATTATATCGGGAAACTAGTTTACACCATGGAAGGCATGTTGTATGAAGCAACGTTCATATTTGAAGTCTGCGTATGCAAGCATCACTTGCATAGCGCGTGTACTCTTTAACAAAAGAGTTGGCATCTCGTCTTTGAGAGCTGTGGCTATCATGTCTATTTGTGCGCTCCTCGGTGCGGGGATTACACTGTCCGGTGCGCCCTCAAAGGCCTTCGCGGCGCCGGCCACGCCGCCAACGGACTGGAGCTATTATATTACCTCAGCCAGTACCAGCACAGCTTTTAACCTCGGCTGTAATCAAGGACACTTTGATGCAGGCCATTCACCAGTCATTGATAGCGAAGTGATTCTAGACTTCGGCGAGCAATAC
Source organism: Ktedonobacteraceae bacterium (assembly GCA_035703945.1). GTDB lineage: Bacteria > Chloroflexota > Ktedonobacteria > Ktedonobacterales > Ktedonobacteraceae > DASSXK01. Next base: position 12,101 of record DASSXK010000284.1, read on the forward strand.
TATAGCGATGGTTCTGGGGGTGTCTTGTTGCTCAGCGGGATACAGATCAGCAACGCCCAGATTCAGGCCGTTACAGAGGCGTTTTCTGACGGCTACTGGGACTGCACTGGGACCGATTCGACCTCAGTCCTCTATCTTGGTATTGGCATAAATAACTATGGCAATTCAACCTACGCTTCTGGAGTGACCTGGGGAAACAATGTTGCAGCGATACAAAATTCTAATAAATCGAAAGGGTACACCGCTCAGGTTGCGATGTATGGCGCCAACGATATAGAGAGCTGGTGTCCCAGCAATTGTGTGTCGCCTTCCGCAGTCATGTCCTGGGTCAATGGTTTTAGTAGCGTTCCTGGAAGCTTCAAATACTTTGACTTCGGCTCGGCTGACGGCTGTCCCGCGTATAGTTCTGGCAATGGTGCATGTAACGGTGCATGGAACCAGTACGATTACTGGTATCTAAGTTATGGAGCACCAGCGGCCTTAGCAGTGCCGGAAATCTATTACGCGATACAGGCAAATCAATGGGCTATGATCAGCCTGTACGGGTCGCAGTACCAGGCTGCGCGAATCTATTTTGCGGGTCCTCTGGACGAATATGACCTGGATAATACAACGCTGACTGCTCCTCAGGCCTGGAGCAATCTGTGGAATGACATAAACAGCAACACAGCCACAACAGACAATATGCCATTCTCGTTTGAAATTCATAACGAGTAGTTTTAGGACTCGATGAGTGTCTATCAGCGGGCGCGCGAGCGCCGTTGCGAAGTGTCTTGTAATAACTAGCCTTTTGATAGTAGTCAGGAGTATAACGCCATGCAGAAACGTGCGCGTATTCACGATACAACCTTTAGTACCACCAGATCTCCAATGCCTTCGCGTAGCAATATGCGCTGGTTGATCGTCACGGCCTGCTGTTTAGTCGTCTTTATCTGCCTGCTTGGCATAGCCAACGCCAAGGGTAGTAGCGGTACGCCATTAACACTGACCCAGAAAATGCAAAGTGGCCAGCAAATGATTGCAGCCGGGCGTGCCCATACACACGCGAAACCCACCAATCAGAGCCAGGCTCCGCTAGCCCAATCCGCGCCAAACCGTCACGCGGGGATTATTCAGATGGGATTTGGACCTTTCGCTTCAAGCACGTTCTCAGTTGAGAATTTCTGGCAGGGGTCAGTCGGCAACGACTGGATGCTGGCCTACGCGGGCACAAAAATGAATCCAAACGGGACAGTGGGCTCAGGCGGCATTGTGCTCTATACGGAGACCATCAACAAAGAGTCAGGGGTTGATTTACATCCGTTGGGAACCTTTCTGGCCCCCAGTGGGACCACTGCGTTGACCATCACTGCGCAGCAAGGGAATCTGCTGGTACTGCGCGACAAAACAGGCCAGCAAGTGCGATTTAACCTCGTCACTCATCAGTTCCAGTAAGTCAGGCTACTCTGAACGAAATGCGCGGTTAGGCTAGATTGTCCCGCATTGCTCGCGATCCTCGAAGTAATAATCAAAAGAGGATCGCGAGTTTTTTTGGTCGTTTCCATCTCAGCTACTGGCATAACGTCTCCTCATATATCGCCCAGGTGGATTATACATTCATCAAACGTGCTGTTATAGCTAAGCCAGAAGGTGCCGGGCATAACCAACTTCCCGGCGGAATCGGTGAAGGCGCTGGCCGAAAAAGAAGCAGCCAGGCTGGCACTCCGGTACAGCCGATATGCCCCTTCAATGGGCGCTTGCTTATTTTGAAGAAAGATTGCATCTTTGGGCAAGAATTCTTTTTCGGCGGATATGACTGTCATTGAGTGAGGGGCATCTGCCAGCGTGACCTGCGAGGCGAGCGTAATCTCATAGGCACGGCTCTGGTTATCACTGCCCTGAGCAGAGAACTGAATCGACACATCCGCTGGCTTCCCGTTTGGAGCCGTAAAAGGGAATGTATAGACCCCACCTCTAGAAGAGTTCGGATACCCAAACCGGGCCTTAAAGGCATCATAAGTGCCACCCAGCGTCGCAGCCTGAATGAGTTGCGGCCCCACCGGAGTCTCCGTTGTGCTGGTCTGAGAAAGGGCGGTGGTATTCCTGGCGGGTGCCCAGAAAAAGAATACAGCCCCGGCAGCCACAATCATGCACAGGCCGATCGCAAGACAAACATACAGGGTAATGATCATTCTCACACCTCTGCGCATCTGCCTTCTATTGCTTGCCTGGAAACTTCCCCAGGCACTCCTGGACTGCGGGGACAAAGGGAACGGCGGTCGAGGTGGTTGGCCGAATTGCTGTCCAGTATGATATGCAGCATTGGGACATATTGGCGGATAGCGTGGATCACCTTGCATGCGGGTGCCACACTGCGGACATTGATACCACATGGCTGCTTTCCTCAATTACTTTCTCACATTACCGCTCTCTTCCTTACAGTTTAAACAAACGAGGAAAGTTCATACGTTGAACGTCGCTAAACCTCTTTTTTACAGCGCCTCACAGTCTCTATGATGCTCTCTCTTCCACTCTGTGAGCGGTTTCACTTCCACATTATGGCAAGCGAAATAGAATGATATCTATATAGCAAGTACACTGCAATTAGAGGTTCGTGGACAATTGAAATGCAGGTAGCCAGCCTCCTCTGGCAAATTTGTAAAAGCGCGTTGCTTTGGGAAAAGTCTCTTTTCGGTCTTATCTTTTTTCATGACGGCCTTAAAGGATATATAAGATGAACAAGCACAAACAGATGCCCCACCCGATGAATTACTATAAACCCATCAATGCGTATGGAGTTATTGGCGACTGCCGCTCGGTTCTGTTGATTGCTCCCAATGGCTCGATTGACTGGGGTTGCCTGCCAGATTTTGATAGTCCCGCCTTCTTTTGCCGTCTGCTGGATGAGCAACAGGGAGGCTATTTTCAGATCGCGCCCAGCAGCGGGACGATTCCAGGGTCACAACGCTATCTCCCTGGCAGCAATGTCTTACAAACGCGTTTTACTGGCCGCTCCGGAGCCATAACGCTGACCGATTTTATGCCGATAGAAACAGCCAAGGCCTGGCCCCTCCGCGAGATACATAGCGCAGGGAAACAGCAAGACGGCTCGTTCGAGCGCCTGGTACGGATGGTTGAGTGTAGCTATGGGGAGATGTCTATCACAGCACGACTCAAGGTAACTCCCAATTATGCAGCTTCCCCGACGGATGTCTCCCTGTTTCCTGGTCTGGGAGCGGCGATAAGTGGTGCAGATCAACATGTCGCGGTGGCAATGATCGACCGGCGTGTCTCATCACCTACGAGCATGACATTAGATCAGGGGCCAGGCGAGGCCCATCCTACGCTTGTGATTCAGACCACCTTGCGCAAGGGCGAGCGTGTATTCTTCGCCCTTGGAATGGCAGACACACTTGAGACAGCCCGACAAATGCTTGAAACTGACTTTCAGCAGCGCAACTTTGAGGTTGAACTCGAGCAAACCTTACAAAGCTGGCAGACATGGCTGGATGGCTCTCAGTACGCCGGCCCTTACAACGAACTGGTTGAACGCAGCGCCCTGGTCCTGAAGCTGCTGACCTATGCCCCCACCGGCGCGATTGTCGCCGCACCCACCACGTCGTTGCCCGAAGAAATTGGGGGAACACGCAATTGGGATTACCGTTTTACCTGGCTCCGCGACGCCAGCTTCACGCTCTACGCCTTGAGTGTGCTGGGTTTTACGGAAGAATCTCATGCCTTTACACATTGGTTGCAGAAGATATCGTACTCCGAGGGCGAGGATTTGCAGATTCTCTATGGTATTCGCGGCGAACGTGAGCTGGCAGAAAAGGTTCTGGAGCATTTAAGTGGCTATAAGAACTCCCAACCTGTGCGCATCGGCAACGGAGCAGCCAGGCAAGTCCAGCTCGACGTTTTTGGAGAAGTGCTCGACTGCCTGCACCAGTATCGCCGTCAGGGCTGCTTTGAACTCTATGGCGAGAAACTGGAGGGTCCGCTGTGGTCGCTGATGTGTGTGATGGCCGAGCAGGTCTGCAAGCATTGGAAGGAAGCCGATAGTGGGATCTGGGAGGTTCGCGATGGCCTGCACCACTTCCTCTATTCCAAAGTGATGTGCTGGGTGGCGCTCGACCGCGTGATTCGGGCCGCTGAGCAAGAACACCTGGAGGCCGATCTGTTGCGCTGGCGCGAGGTCCGTGAGCAGATCCGCACCGACGTTCTGGCCCATGGCTATAATCCCCAGGTCGGGGCCTTCACCCAATCCTATGACAGCACAATCCTGGATGCTTCAAGCCTTCTGCTGCCCCTGGTCGGCTTCATTCCCGCGACGGACCCACGTATGCGCTCAACGGTGGACCGCATCATGGAGCACCTGACGGATAAGCAAGGCTTTGTCTTTCGCTACAATGGAGAAGATGGACTGAACGGTGGCGAAGGAACCTTTACGATCTGCTCTTTCTGGCTGGTGGACAATCTGGCAATGCAAGGCCGGCTCGACGAAGCACGTTCTCTCTTTGAACATCTTGTGAGTCATGCCGGATACCTGGGACTGTTCTCAGAGGAGATCGAGGCTGGTAGCGGGGCTGCTCTGGGCAATTATCCTCAGGCCTTTACGCATATCGCCCTGATTAACAGCGCCCAGAATCTCTATCGTGCGGAACAGCAGATGGCCGAGCACCATCCCAGGACCGCCCCACTCATTGCAGCGATCAGCTTTGTCAAGGAATAAGCTGGCGTGAGTGGAGCACATCATCAGGCCACGCAATTTTCATTGAGGTAGGAAACACGGAGCAGCCATATCCTCAATCGCCCCCAATGCAAGTAAAGTGGCCTTTTGCGCCTCTGTTATACCTTGGAGATCTGTGATATTGAGGCGCTCGTAAGGGCGATCCTGCCGTAGCGTCCGTATATGCTCTCCACTCTGTAGATCCCAAACCTGGATTGTATTATCATCGCCACAGCTCGCCAGCTTCCGGCCATCGGGATGCATGCAGAGCGACTGGACAGCTCCCTGATGCCCTTGCCGAACTAGCAGGTACTTCCCCTGTTGCACGTTCCACCAGCGAATATACCCATCACTGCTACCAATGATCAAATCCGCTCCGCTCGAACTCCAGATCAGCGCATTCACAATCGAGATCTGCTCGCCCAGCACTTGCATGTAATTACCAGCCTGTAGATTCCAGATGATCAGTTCTTTCCCGCCGCTAGCCAGCCGTGTGCCATCTGGACTCCACACTACGCTCATGACGATGCCAGTATGCCCCTGCAATTGCTCTAATAACAATCCATCGGAAGCCTTCCATAAACACACGCTACCATCATCACCGCAACTTGCCAACTGCATCCCATCGGGACTCCACACCACCCTCCGGATTCTAGTTAACTGCTCACGACTCTTCCAACTACGGGTCCCAGTAGTCACGTTCCACACTTGCAGCCCATGATAATAGCTTGAAACAGCAAGCTGGCTGCCATCCGGGCTCCACGCCAGACCATAGAACAAGGTGTTCAGATGATCAGGGTCCTGAAAGAGCCGCTGTATCTCCCCCGTGGCGGCATCCCACAAGCAGACGGTATTGTCCAATCCGCTACTGGCCAGCAATTTTCCATCGGGACTCCACCCCACCCCGTACACGAGGGAGCGATGACCACTTAACCGTCTGAGAGAGTTCAGGCCCTCTCCTTCCCAGATCGTAACCAGCGCATTCGAACCTGCACTGGCGATGCTTTTACCATCGGGACTCCAGGCGATGTCGAAGAGCGAGACTGCATACCCTTGCAAGATATGGATACACTGCCCGCGTTCCAGGTTCCACATTCTCAAGGTCCCATCCTCACTGCCACTGAGCAAGCTACGGCTGTTTGGAGTGAAGGCAAGAGAATAGACACCGCCGGAATGTCCATGCAACCCCGTCTGGTAGCTGCGACCAACGTCCCAAAGCCAAATTGTATGGTCAAAGCCACAACTTGCCACCAGTCTCCCATCGGGGCTCCAGGCGACTGCCCGCAGCCGTTCTGTATCGCCTATCAGCGTCTGCTGCAAGTGAAGAGACTCGATATTCCATAACCTGACAGTGGCATCCCAGCTTCCACTGGCAAGTTGGGTACCATCGGGGGAAAAAGCCAGTCCAATCACCCAGTTGGTATGGCCCACTAACTTCTGCACAAGCTTTTCTGGCTGCTCAAAAGGATACTTCCATAATCGAATTGCGCCATCGAGACCTGCACTGGCAAGCAGAGACCCATCAGGATTCCAGGCCAGGGCAAACAAAGGGCCAGTATGACCCAGGAGTGTCTGGAGGAGCGCACCTGTCCGCGTATCCCAGATCTGAACAACCGCATCATCTCCACCACTGGCAAGCAAAGACCCATTGGGGGAGAAAGCCAGGCATTCGATATTATCGGTGAACCAGTGAGACCAGAGCAGAATACCGCGCTCGCTATCCCACAGCTTGATGCTCCCATCCCAGCTTCCAGTCGCCAATGTACGTCCATCGGGGCTAAAGCTGAGCGCTCGCACAGTATCAGTATGCGCCTTCCAGGCCTGGTGCAGGAGCCTCCCTTCCTCGCGCCATACACGTACTTCCCCCCGCCTGCTGGCCGCAGCCCAATGCTGCCCATCAGGGCTGATCGCTACCGACCAGGGGATATCAAAGGATTCGTTCAAGGCTGTCTCATGCAGGCGGGCTCCTGTTAATGAGGTATCCTGCATCTCAACTCCATACAGAGCTGCTCCCCGAATGTAGAGCTGCGATAAATCCAGGCCCCGCAGGTGTCCACGCTGCTGCCGCAGAAGTGCTAAAATATTGGCCGGCCCGTAACCTTGCGCATACTCTTCCTTTGTGCGCAGTTGATTGAGCAAGGCAAGCAGAAATCCCTCCAATTCAGATCGCCCTTGATAGGCACTCCGAACCGCTGCCAGCAGCGGATTTAGAATGAGCCGCTGCTGAGCCTGGCGCACGTACTCCTTGGAGGTAGCTAATTCTAAACCGTGCTCGATCAGAAGAGCCAACTGTCGCTGGTTGATCTCGCAAGCAACCTCCGCAATGAGCCGCCCAGTCACATATTCCAATACTACCGATTGCAACGTAAAGCTACCCGCCTGTTGCCCTCGCTCGATCAGGCTACGTCGCCGAAGGGCCTCCACAGCTTCCAGTACCCCGGCACGTGATAGCGATACAACCAACATCGCTAACAATTCATCAAGGCTCACCGGCTCTCGCATAATCGCCAACCACAACAGGACCGTTTGCTCAACGGCTGAGAGACGGGCGTATTGCTCATCCAGCACTTCCCGTACACCCCCAAATACGACTCCGCCCTGCTCCAGGAAAGGCGTTATCTCTCCCCCAAAAATCTCCACAATGGTCTCAGCCACAATCTTCAAGGCCAGGGGATTACCTGCATACAGTTCGATCAAACGCTCACGTTCGGAGACACTGCCTGTGATACCCTTTTCTGCTAACAATTGCTCGCATGAGTTCACATCCAGCCGGGCGAGGCGCAAAACGCGTATCGGAGCTCGACTACCTTCGTGCGGTATGAGGTCGCTCGGTTTCTCTCGGCTAGTCAGAAGCAGGCAGCTTTGATGCTCGGTCTCTGCCATCCGGCGCAGGAGTTGCGCGTATCCTTCGTAGCCTGAGCGCATATGGCCTGTGCTCTGTCCCTCCTCCAGCAGCACCTCCAGGTTATCGAGTACCAGCAAAACACGGATATGGCGCAGGAGGTCCAGCAGGAGACTGAGGCGTCGTTCAAAACTGACAGGTACCTCTTGAAACATCTGGGGCGCAAGGCTCTGGAGGCACTCATCAAGCAACAAGTCGCAAGAGGGAGCATCGCGCAACGAGCGCCAAATGACCACATCGAACCACGGTGCCACACGGTGCATCACTTGCGTCACCAGTGCCGACTTCCCAATACCGCCCAAACCCAGCACACTCACCACGCGACAACGTTCCTCAACAAGCCAGGAAGCCAGCAGATTCAGTTCCCACATACGCCCATAAAAATTGCTTACCACCAGCGCATCGCCCCAATCCACACGTGTGCCACCCACCCCGGGAGCAAGAGTCTGGAAAGCGCCAGGATGCTCCTCATCCTGCTGCAAGGCCTGAAGTGCTTTCCGACGTGCCAGCAATTCGCGAAGCCACTCCTCATCGAGCGGCACTTTACGGTGGGCCGCCTGCCAGAGTGTGCGAATCTCCTCTTCCTCACGACCAACCGGAAAGGCCTGCTGCCCGATAACCAGAGCGATGAACGCTTTGAGATGCGTGGCCTTGGGATAACTGAGACCTCTCTCCCATTCCCCTATCGCTTTACGGGAGACACCCAGGTGCCCAGCCATCTCAGCTTGTGTGAGTCTGGCTGTGCTACGCAAGATCAGAATAGATTGCCCAAAGGCGTAGTCAGGCTCACCGTAAGGTGATCTTTTCACATATGCCTCCCTTTCGCCACGCCTCCCAAATTCAGCAACGGGAAAAATGAGAAGTAAAAATGAGAGGTAAAAATGCTACCTTATGTCCGGTGACTTCCTCAATGATGCAAAATATACTTCAACTATAGACGATAAAACCACACGGGGCAAGGCCGCCATGAATAGTCTAAAAGCCCCGGTCGGAGAGGCCCATCCAGACAAACTGAAATACAATCAGGATGCACTTCAAGAGATCTCTGATTGCTCTTCTATCCAGTCACCTATGCGTCCTTCGATACCTCAAGTTTGCCGAAGGCTACCATCTGCGCTGAGACGCAATGATGTGGTACTGGAATCACTATACAACCTATCATGGTGAGGGAAAAAACGATGCGTTCGTTAGAAGGAAAAGTTGCTGTCGTAACCGGCGGCAATAGTGGGATCGGTCTGGCAACGGCCAGAGCATTTCATGCCAACGGAGCCAAAGTCGTGATTTCAGGGCGTGACCGTGAGAGCCTTGAAGCGATTACCCGACAATTGGGAGACAATCTGCTGGCGGTTCGAGCTGATATCTCAAAACTCAGTGAAATTGATCAATTGATAACGCAGGCCTATGAGAGATTTGGCAAACTGGATATTCTGTTTGTCAATGCTGGCATTTACAAAGGCGCAGCAATGGAAGAGGTAGATGAAGCGGCATTTGATGAGATGTTAAATACCAATTTGAAAGGAGCCTATTTCACAGTCCAGAAGGCCCTGCCCTTTTTCAATACACCAGCATCGATTATTTTTAATGGTTCGGTGAATGCCCTCACGGGCATTGCCAATAGCTCGCTTTATACCATCGGCAAGGGCGGAATTCACGCGCTGGCGCGAGCCCTCGCGGCAGAACTGATTGGTCGAGGGATTCGCGTGAATACCATCACAATTGGTCCCACCGCGACAAAACTGCTGACCCGCTCGGGGTCATCGCAAGAGATCCTACAGGCCCAGGATGTGGCTCGGATCAACCATTCGCCGCTCAAGCGGTTGGGTCATCCTGAAGAAGTAGCCAACGTCGCACTGTTCCTCGCCTCTGAAGACTCCTCTTTTGTGGTGGGATCGGAGATCGCAGCCGATGGTGGCTGGCTTTTAAACACCATTTAGCGTGAGGTCCACACATATATTTTACCCGTATACAGGCAAAATACCACAATTGGAGAAGAAGGA
>DASSXK010000332.1:0-3798 GCA_035703945.1 Ktedonobacteraceae bacterium
TTGATCCACAGCTTATCCTTATCTCTGCCGGCTTTGATGCTCACTGGGCCGATCCACTGGGCAACATGCGTATCTCAACCGCTGGCTTTGCCAGGTTGAACGAGATCCTGATCAATATGGCCAGGGTCCTCTGTAACGGACAGATCGTAATGGTGCAAGAAGGTGGATACAATCAGGAGGCAATGGAATCCTGTGTCGCGACCTGCCTTAACCTCCTGCTCGGTGATGATGCGGCGGTCGATAGCCTGGGCAAAGCCCCTGATACAACATATATCATCAATCACGAAGTGCTGATTGGCGAGCTGCGCCGTATTCATGGACTGAAGGGGTATCGTATGCGCAACACTCCTAAGCCCGATCGTGAAAAATTGCTGCGCGAAATCAAAGGGCCTGATGCAAATATCTAAGACCCATCTGGCCAGGAAAATCGCTTGACGCTTCTCTGATCTTACAGCGTCGTAAGCTTCAGACGTCAACAAAACCACCTATAGAAGAGAAAGAAGATGTCGCGAAATACTGAACAGGTACGTTTGCTCAACAATGCTGATCTACCACTTGTCGTACGTCTTCTTCAAAGTTCAGAATACACCTATCAACGCTTTACGCCTGAAGAGTTACCTACGCTACTCGATCAATATCCGGCGGTGGGGGCATTTGGTGGACCCTCGCTGCGCAGCTTTATGCTCTCCCAGACGGTGAACGGGTCCTCGGCCTGGATCGGGGGCTTTGGCGTAAGCTGGAGCGAAAGCAAGAACTATCTCTCCCATCTTGATCTTCTGTTAAACCACCTGCGACCAGCCCTGGTCTCACGCGGCGCTCGCTATCTTCATTATTCAGGCAACGATAGCGAGCAGGATTGGCTGCGTCCCGTCCTGCTCAAGCGCAACTTTCTGCCCTACCGCCAGCTTTATGCCTACGATAAATACGATTTTAACATTTCGACCTATGGCAATCAGGAAGTGATCATTCGTCCAGTTGAAAGCAGAGATATTTCTACGCTCCTCCAACTTGAACAGCTCTGTTTCGAAGAGCTCTGGCGCTATGATGCGGCTTCTTTCAAGACGATAGCGGCCACCCATCCTTACTTTGTGGTGGCCGAGCTCAATGGTCAGGTGATTGGCTATCAGTTCAATGCGCTGGACGAGATCTACGGTTATCTGGTGCGTATCGCGGTCCACCCAAATATCAATAGCAAAGGCATCGGTGCACGCCTGATGGCTGAAGCAATCGCTTTCTTCCAACGTAGCCATGTTGAACGCATCATGCTCAACACCCAGGATAATAATCACCACGCCCATCGACTCTACGAATGGTTTGGCTTTATCCGCATTCCACAGCTCGGCTTTGTCCTTCGTCGCCATCTCTAACGAAGGCGTGCTTTCTCTCGTAAAAGAGGCAGGACAAAGCCGAACTGGATCAACTATACCATCCCTTTCAGCAACCAGACATCCAACGGCTCCGTCCGGTTTTTTACGGTAAACGATGGCATCTTGCTCACGTTGACATGTTTACGCACGCGTGTAAAGGTTGAATGATTCAACAAGATGTCGTTGTTTGAGGCATTTGATTGCAAACGGGAAGCAACATTCACCACATCGCCAATCGCCGTATAGTTCTGGATATAATTCTTTGAGCCCAGATTTCCCACAACGCCCTGGCCGGTATTGACTCCAAATCCAAAGCTGATCGGATTCTCCTGAGGATGCTTGCGTTGATAATCCTGCACCGCCAGCCGCATCTTCCAGGCCGCCCGGACCGCTCGCAGGGCATGGTCTTCCTGAGGCAAGGGAGCATTAAAGATCGCCATCAGGGCATCGCCGATAAAAGAGGTCAGGGTCCCTTCTTCTTCCCAGATCTCTTTAACCATGATCTCCAGGTAGGAGTTCAACATATGCATGACGTCTTCAGGGCTGGTCTTTTCGCTCAGGCTGGTGTAGCCACGAATATCGGCAAAAATCACCGTGATCTCTTTGGTCTCTCCGCCCAGATTCAGGGCTTTAGGATCTTCGATGAGCTGCTTCACAACGTTTGGATGAACATAGCGCCCAAAGATCCGCCTGATCTGTTTGACCTCGGCCTCTGAACGCTTAAGCTCGGTACGATCATCCACCACCACCGCCATGCCTATCGGATCTTGCTGATTATCCCGCAGCGAGGAAACGTAGATATTCAGATTAACCGTCCCTCGTCCAGAAATCTCACAATCAATGGAATACGGGACAATCGTGCCATGATCGTGTGCGAGTTGGGCCATCTGTAACTGAGTCGTCAAATCGAGCTGAGGCCACCTTTTAAAGGCTTCCTGATAATGCTGCCCAACCACTGCTGAGGAGCTGACGCGCAGAATCGCGCTGGCCGCATTATTGAAGGTCGTGATGCGACCAATGGAGTCGGTTGTGATGACACCATTCGCGATTGAGGAGAAGATGTTATCCATGTACTGCTTGTCTTCGTTAACCTGCTTGATTGTGCGGTTCAGGTCTGCGAAAAGGCGAGCATTATCAATCGCGATTGCGGCTTGATTGCAAAATGCCTGTAAGAGGTCACCATGGTTCGGAGTGAAGAGCCGGGCCGTCATCAGGCTATCCACATAGACTGCACCAATGCATTCATCGCGCACCATCAAAGGGGCGCACATAATCGAACGGATGCCATAGGCTACAACGCTGGCTTGAGCACTAAAATCAATCTGGGCATCATCTGTCACGACCGGCTTTTTGTTTTGGACGACGCGTTTGACGATACTCTGGCTGATTTTAAAGGCACTTTCGGGAATCGTTTTCGCTTCACGATTACGTGCGATCTTAAATTCGAGCTTTTTGGTATCCCGATTAATCAGTACAAGGTAGCCTCTCTCAGCGTTCACCACATCGATGACCTGGTCCATGACCAGGCGTAAAACATTATCAAACTCCAGCGTAGAGTTCAACATCCGAGCAATATCATAGAGGGTTTCTAACTCGCTCCGCTTGCGTTCCAAAATATTGATACTTGTGGTGAGTGCTTCTCGCTCCTCGTCGCTCACCTGACGCTCCCCAGAAGCTTTGTTCCCAGGAGTACCAGTCGGTATATCCGCGATCAAGGAGCGGCTTGTTTGCTCTTGTAACTCTTTAATCACACGTTGGACCTTCTGGTTCACCCTCCCCAGTTCAAGGTCCGCGCTTTTGCTCACATAGAGCGAATCACTGAGCAAGCGTACACGAGGATCGCTGCTCTGGCCTGCATAGTTTCCCTCTACAGCGCGTTCAAGCTTATGTGTATGGGCATGCAGCGATTGCGAAATAAACAGGAGTTTTTCGCCAATCTGACGCAATTCATTGTTCGCCTCTTCTGGCATGTTCGATAAAACTGTCACGTGCTCCTCCTCCAGCTAACCAACCTGCTAATCTCTCACCCCTTTCCCCCGGGGATAAAGAGACCAAATGGACCAACGCTCCCCTATAAAGACGCATCAGCCCATTTATTATAGCAGATTAATTTTGTGAACGTGGCTATCTGGTAGGATGCACAGGCGAAACACTCAACTCACACTCCATGCTCTTGTAGATACGCTGGAAAGGAGACCGGTTTAAATCCAAAATTACGTTCGACTGAGTTGATATGCGTCGTATTATCAAAGGAAAATAGGGTCATCGCCGCCTTCGTCAGCGGAGGTTTCGGCAAGACAGCTTCCATGACCGCCGCACCCATACTCACCAGCGGAGTCGGCGCAGGCAGTTTAAGCCGATGTTTATGCATGGCCTGAAGCAAGATGTCGATCACCTGAGTGAAGGAGTAATAGGCTGGTCCACCAATCGG
>DASSXK010000495.1:0-5171 GCA_035703945.1 Ktedonobacteraceae bacterium
CTTCAATGTTGATCGTTTCTGGCAACGTTGCTCCTGGCTTCTCAAGCGCGTTCAGGAGGCGAGGTGCATGGCTAGCCAATGATCAAGTGTCGTGTCTATGCTCACTTGTCGTCTCAGGTGGCAAGTGAGCAGGCAGTGTAAGAGAGACGTTTCTTTTGCGAGGTACATATTTCTTCTATAAGCTTGAGACTTTTAGTGGAAGATGTGAAGATTCCTGGATTGAGGAGCACCCATAATGCATTTTTTGGCCCTGGTTTTTATTCCTTTTACTGAGGAGCCCACGCGTGAGATGGTCGAGAAGTTGATTGATCCTGTGGAACAGAAATCATTTCCGTATCGCAAAGTCTATCTTTCTTCTGAGGCGCGTGATGTTATGTCAGAGGTGTATGCAGTGGCACCGGGAAGTACGGAGCAACTCGCAGCCGCGATGGCGGAGAATAATGCCGGAGGTATTGACGAGAAAGGACTCTATTCGCTGAATTCCTTTAATCCACATGATCATTATGACTCATGGTGCATTGGGGGAAGATTCGAGGGCGATGTTCAAGGAATTATAAGCAACGATTTAAGTGATGTAGATGAGTTCGCTGATGAATCCTTCATAACAAACATTTGCCCTGTTAAGGAACTGCCAATTTCACTACTCCCGCAGGCCATTGTGACACCTGATGGTCTCTGGTATGATCGAGGCGATGATGCGGAGTCAAGAGAGCAGAGTTGGATGGATGAATACCATGAGCTCTGCGAGAAGTATGCCGATTGCCTCGCTGTAGGCGTTGATTGTCAGGGGTAGCACCTATGCTCAAGTACAATCGTTTGTGAACTAGTCCGAGCGGTTTCTAAACGATTGCACTTGAGTAACAGCTTTTGCTGTCCGTATTGATATATTCAGATATATGTAGATTGATCGATAGCCTCCTCTTCGGCCCTCCTTGCCATACCATTACAAGACCCTTCACAACGGCGCTCTCGCGCCTACTGAACGCTTCGCAAGCAAGCCGCGCTGGAACGCTTCACCGTTGATCGTTTCTGGCACAGTTCGTCCTGGCTTCTCCAGCGTGTTCAGTCAGTGAAGCGAATGGCTTACTATTTTTCTCTTTTCTCACCTTGAGGTTTCGCAACCCGTTTGCTTGTATCTTAAACGCTGTATTGTTGCGCACAAAGTTGCTATACTACAAAGCATAATGAAGCAAGCATAAGGGAAAAAGCTATGGCAACATCAGTGCTTAAATTATTGCTGGTAGATGATCATGGACCGTTGCGTAAAGCGTTGCGAGAAGGTTTACGTGCGACAGGGATGGTGCAGGTGGTAGGAGAGGCTGCAACAGGGAATGAAGCGGTCGCACGAGCGTTGGATCTGGATATGGATGTAATTTTGATGGATGTACAGCTTCAGGACCCCAGCGTGGGCCGGAAGGCACTCAGCGGGGTGGGAGCGGCTGTGGCGATTCGACGTGAGCGGCCACGTATGCCTGTGGTCTTTTATTCGATTCAAGATGATGATGAATACTATCGCGAGTTTCGGGCCTCCGGAATTCTTACACACTATGCCTATGTCCGGAAAAGTAACTATCTATTGCCAGCGATGCTGATTCCGCTACTACGTGATGCTGTGAATGGACGCAGCCTGGTTGATCCTGAGATTGAGGACCGGGTTCAAGAAGTTCGCAATCTGGATGAGCAGTCCCCCCGCGCCTTGCTGGAGCCGAATGAGTTGAAGGTGGCTGAACTTGTCGCGCAGGGCATGACAAATGAACAGATTGCAGCCCGACTCAATCTGCATGACAAGCGGGCTGTTAGCCGCACGAATGGACGAATTTATGCCGCCTGGGGATTGAGTGAGACGGCAGTGGATGACAAAGTGGCGCGAGCACGAGCGACGTTGATTTATACCTCGAATCGGATGATTATGTGGGATGAGGATGGGATGGCTTTGATACAAGATCGAAGAGGGGAGTGGGTCCCGCTTTACCAAGAGGAATAATATGTCTCTGCAAACCTTTTTTGAACCTGCGAATAGTATCTATACACTTGTGCTGGCACTTTCGATCTTTAATCTGGTCGCTTTTCTCTGGCTGGCAATGACTGTCTGGTTGAATGGAGATCGGCGAGCCGGAATTACGCGCCTGGGCATTGTGGGACTGGGTCTTTCCGCGCTTTTTTTCTTTCTACATTCTATCTTGATCTCTACATCGCTTTCCGATCCACTCTGGCGAGGGGTGCTGGATATGCTCTGGCATCTCATCTGGATTCCCGCGATAGGGGTGCCATATATCTGGTTCGCGATCGGTCTGCATTATGCGACGCTTATCAATCAACGCTGGGTGAGACGGCGACCGATCCTGCTGGGGATAAGCGGGGCGTTGGGATCGGTTGTGCTGTTACTGTTGGTTTTGAATAGCGCGACATTTACCTTTACCGGAACATTGGAACTGCTGGCGTATGGCAATCCGCTGGATGGTTCAAGGATGAGTATGGCCTCGCCGCTGGTTTTGCCAGCGCTGTTTCTGTGCTATGTGACGTTTTGTGCTATCGGCCCCTGGTTTACACCGGCACGGGTAATCCGCACGCTGAAGGCCTTCTGGCATGCCCTGTTTTCGCGGAAGCATTTTCTCAAGAGTGGGCGTCGCAGGGCGCTGCATACCATCCTGGTTGATGCTTTTTGGGATGACCAGGAGGAGGTCGAGCAGTTAGAGGAGCCGCTACTTTCCTGGCAACTGGCCCGACCTGGTTTATTGCTGGCGGCGCTGTTGATGGTGGCTCTGACAACCAGCCTGGGTGTGATTATCATCTGGTCGATCGTGAATTGGCTTGAGTTGGAGCAGCACCCCTCGCTTTCGGTGCATATTCCCCTGAGCGTCATCCCCTTCAATCTCCTCTTAATTGATTTCATCGCGACGGGAGCGGTCGCGTTGATTATCCTGCTGCTTGGCTATTCAGTTGTGCGGCACGGTATTCTGATCGAACGACCCCTGGCCCGGCAAGGCTTTTTTGAGCAGTGGCGCGGCATTGTGATTGTGGCGACGACGGCGGCCCTGTTTATTGCGACGCTTGTAACCCTGACACATGGGCACCTCGCTGGCATGCTGGTGATTACCTCCTTTGCGACGGGCGTCTATGCCCTGTTTACCTGGAGCAGTTATACGACCCATGACCACTATATCGCCCTGTTAGGGCCATTTTTAAGGAGTGCCAGCCTGCGCCACTGGCTAAATACTGATCTCGTAAAGACGGAAAGTGACCTGGAAAATCTCTTCTTCCATCTTTGTCACGATGTGCTGGCGGTCCGCTGTGCGCGTATGATCGTACTGGCGGGGACGGTGCGACGCAACTTCAGTTATCGCTGGCCCGACGCTGCCTGGTCCGGAGAGACGCAACGCGGACTGGAACTGAAAAGTCGTGGAAAACAGGCCAGGCGTATACAGATCACCTTCTATGGGCAACCCCTGGTCTGCTGGGTGCTTCCGATCTATGATGAGCGAGGATTGGTGGCGGCCCTCTATCTGGGGCCGCGCCAGGACGGTAGCACTTTTACCGATGAGGATATGAATCTGGCCCATGCCTGCGGACAGCGCATCCTGGATACGCTGGGGGATCACGAAGCGATGCAGGCTGTGACGGCTCTCCTTCGGCGGCGGATCGTGGATGTAAAGCTGCTGGGAGCGCAGCAGCGCCGTGTTCTGCATGATGAGATCTTGCCGCAGATGCATCTGGCCCTTTTACATCTGGAGACGGCTCGCTCCCTGAACGCCTCCCCTCGGCCGCTTGAGCCAGGCGAGCAGGTTGATGAATCCGTCGACTCAGAAGCTGAGCTGAATGAGGCGATTGGTTTGATTACCGATGCACACAGGCAGTTGGCGGCGATGATGCGTACTACCGCGCCAGGAGCACCTCACCGCCTGGAACGCGATGGAATTATGCCTGCCCTGCACGCCATGATCAACCAGGACTTTCAGAATGCGTTTGATGAGGTTGAGTGGCGTGTGAGCGAACAGACTGCCGCTTATATCGATGAAGTGCTTCCGCCCGCGATTGCCGAGTTGATTTTTGCGGCTGTGCAAGAAGCTCTGCGCAATGCCGCCCGGCATGCACGCGGCCAGGATCTTCATCGTCACTTGCGCCTGATTTTGCAAGCGACCTGCGAACCAGACCTGGAGATGATTGTCGCCGACAATGGCGTGGGAATTTCCTCTACGGCCAGTGCCACGACCGGGACGGGGGGAGGCTTGATCACGCATAGCGCCTTGCTGGCAATTGCTGGTGGTAGCCTGACGACCCAGAGCACGCCGGGTGAGGGTGTGACCGTGCGTATTCATCTGCCCGCCTCCTCTTTATTGTAAGCTTTCCGTGTGTTTGCTCACCTTTCTATTCATGGTTCTGCCCAGTATCGCTTGCTTACTTGTACAACTATACTGTGAGTGGGATAAAAAAGGCGCAGTGCGCTAGCAGAAAAGATTGATAACCTCTGACAGGGAAAATACGCTTCGGGCGAGAAGATCCCGAAGCTTGAAGGAGCATCTTATGATTTTAATTACTGGCGCAACGGGCTTTATTGGAAGCCACCTCGTTCGGCGTTTAGTTGCTCAAGGAGAGCGCCCACGTTGCCTGGTGAGAGACAAGCAAAAAGCGGCGGCGATTTTACCTGCCGATAAGGTGGAACTGGTCCTGGGAGATACGACGGATGCCTTATCACTGCCAGACGCTCTGGCAGGCGTTGAGACTGTCATTCATGCCGCCTTTGTGACGGCTGACCGCAAGCCTTCCCCGACTTCCAATTATGCGCTCACGAATATTACCGGGACGGAGAATCTCATCAAAGCGGCGAAGGCGGCCAATGTGCAGCGCGTGATTGAGATCAGCGGTCTGGGGACGCGTCCCGATAAGCCTGGCAGCTATATGCAGGGTCGTTACCTCGCGGAAGAGATGCTCAAGGAGAGCGGCCTGGATTGGTGTATTATTCAGCCCTCGGTCCTCTTCGGCAAGGGATCGCCCTTTATTAAAGGCCTTAGCGATCTGATTCGGACTGCCCCCGTGGTGCCATTGATCGGTGGCGGGCGTGTGATGTTTCAACCAATTTACGTGGAAGATGTCGTGACAGTCATCATGAAGGTGCTTGAAGACCCCGCCAGGACCAATCGGAAAACCTTTCCGATTGGTGGACCAGCCTATTA
>DASSXK010000337.1:0-9532 GCA_035703945.1 Ktedonobacteraceae bacterium
CAGGGCCTGCAAAGTTGTCTGCTCGCGCGAGCGAATACTCACGAATATTGCTCCTCAATCAAAAATAGCTAGTGCACCAGAAGATCTGTAACGACCGGGGCAAAAGGGTTTGTTTACTCTGGCTGCTACATTGCCTCCATCAAAGCATAATCGCTTCTCCTTCCGCCCATTCATTTTTCAAGCGGCATCCTCTCCACACATCTCATAGCAATACAAGCAGCCTCTTATGAAGCACATCTACGATACATGTATCGTACCTGCAAAAAAGGGCGGAGATAGAAAATGTGCAATCTCCGCCCCGCGTAACCTTAGATTATAGCCAGGAAAGTCTCATATCCAAAAACGATCTATCGTCTCAAGCGAGTAACCTGGCTTGCCGATTTCTCGCTGCGTTCGTCTTATATTGGATGTACTATAGCCACGTTGTTATTTCTCTGTCAAGCATAACTATAGTCTATCCCGCCCGGCTGCCGTAGGAACGGACACTTTTTTCGCCTCTGATTGGGTCTGACCAGACGAAGGTGCTCGGGGCACCTCACCAAAGACAGGCACCTGTAACAAATCCGGAATTTCATCGCGAGAGCGAATACTATCATCGAGATAATCAACCAGGAAGGCCAGCGCGATCCCAAGTACGAGTGCCACAATCAGGATCAGGATCAGCGTACTTTTCTTCGTTGGCGTATTTGGATTCGGGGCCGCAATGACATCCGAAGCTGGACTAACAACCCGCGCCGTAAAGAGCGACGTAGAAGCAGTCTTAGCAGTCGCGCTGGCACTCGAATTAGAAGTGCCAGAAAGTGAGTAATCGAGATATTGTCCGATACTATTCGCGCTGACCTCACCCACGGCGTTTGCCACCGCCCACGAACCTGCTGGCGTATTCCAGGTAGTCATCACAGTGACAAAGCCATGAACCCGCGTCACCGTCAAGGCCGCCCCAATCGCTTTGGGATCTTGCCAGCTACCCAGATCGGCCCCTGATCCGAATTTTTGTTGAATCGCACTCGAATCACGACCAATTTGCTGCGAAACCTGCGTATCAAATGAGCTTGATTGCAGAATAGGACTATTCGCTAAAATATCGCTCTGGGTGTCAATCGCACCTAATCGATCGGTATAATTAGAAGTGCCAGAAGTATCTTTCGATTGTATGCCAAGCTGGAACGTCACCTGAGAATGATAGACATTCGCGCTCGCGTTATTTGCTTTATGAGCAGCATAGAGCTCATAACCAACAAACAGCCCCGCAATGGCTACAATCACCAAAATGATCCATGCTCGCCGCCATATAACAGCCCAATAGGCCCGTAATTCCACTGTAAGTATGCCCTTTCTGAACCTTTGTCTTGACTAGCTTACCACGTTTCTCGCCAACGTACTTGCTGGATGAGTAAGTTTTCCCTCACTCATCTTCGCCTCAATAAACTGCAAAATACGTCGATGAAAACGAGGAGTATCAAATTCAAGCGCATGACTACGAATGGCCTGAGGATTAAAAGCCCTTTCATCAAAGGCTTCCAGTACCCTGGCCAAACTCTCTACTGTCTGCTCATGGAAGAACAACCCGGTCACGCCCTCCACCACCGAAGCCAACGCCCCCCCCTGACCATAGGCAATTACAG
Organism: Ktedonobacteraceae bacterium; assembly: GCA_035703945.1. Classification (GTDB taxonomy): domain Bacteria; phylum Chloroflexota; class Ktedonobacteria; order Ktedonobacterales; family Ktedonobacteraceae; genus DASSXK01. The sequence goes on from DASSXK010000337.1 coordinate 1,626, forward strand.
GTCTACCAGACGCCTGAGCCTCCAGAGGTGTAATCCCAAAGTCCTCTTCTCCTGGAAAGAGAAATGCTCGGCAATGCGCAAGATAATGGAGCACCTCGTTATCCGAGAGCCCCCCAACGAAGCGGATCGTGGGTCCCGCCAGCTTTTGTAGGCGTTCCTTGTCACGACCCTTGCCAATAATTACTAGAGGCAATTGTAGCCGATTACAGGCCTCAATTGCTAGATCTATTCGCTTATATGGTACCAGGCGACTGAGGATCAAGAAATAATCATCCGGCCGCGTTGAAGGATCAAATTGAAAACGCTTCGCTTCAACAGGGGGCGGGATAAAAATTGCCTCTCGCCGATAATACTTCTGAATGCGTTCCGCGACAACCGGTGAATTCGCGATAAAATGATCAACTCTCATGGCGCTTGTCTGGTCCCAGACACGCAGTCCGCTGATCATAAAAGGAAGAACACTGCGTGCGACCTTTCCCAGGTGCTCACGCTCCACATATTCTTCGTAATTCCAGCACCAACGCATCGGCGTATGGCAGTAACAGATGTGCATGGTCTCAGGACGTGTAATCACGCCTTTGCCAAAAGCACTTGAACTGCTCAACACCAGATCAAAACCCCGCAGATCAAGATTCTCCATCGCGAAGGGATAAAAAGGCAGGAAAGGCTGATGATGCTTTTTTACCAGGGGAAATTTCTGCATAAATGATGTGCGCACATCCATCTGTCTAAATGCCTGATCTACCCGGTCTGGTGCATATATCGACGTATAGATGGGCGCATCGGGAAAAATCTCGTGCAGGGCCATAACGACGCGTTCGGCCCCACCCATCTGATTAAGGTAGTCGTGTACAATTGCCACTTTCATCAGTACGCTCCTCTGCTAAACAAGACGGCCGGGATTGTACTGAAAAGAACCTGGAAGTACAGGCGTAATGACCAATTCTCGATATAGTACAAATCCATCAAAACACCTTCATCAAAGCTAAGATCACTCCGGCCCCGCACCTGCCACAAGCCGGTCAAACCGGGCTTGATCGCCAGACGGCCTCGTTGCCAATCTTCATACAACGCCACCTCGCGAGGAATCGCCGGGCGCGGTCCCACCAGGCTCATATCGCCCTTCAGGACATTTAATAGCTGTGGGAACTCATCAAAACTGGTCCGCCGCAGAAAACGCCCGATCGGCGTGATTCGAGGATCAGATTTCATTTTGAAGAGCGGCCCCTGAGCCTCATTCTTCGCCAATAAAGCGGCCAGTACCTGGTCCGCGTTTTTATACATTGAACGGAACTTAAAAACCATGAAAGGTTTGCCACTTAAGCCCACTCGTTTTTGCTGATAGACAATCTCACCGGGTGAATCCAGGCGAATCGCCAATCCGATTACTATCCATAATGGAAGCCCGAGTAGAAGCACAATGCCCGAAACCAGAATATCCACCCCACGAGTTACCGCCCGCTGGAATGTATTCAACGAAGCTTGCTTAATACTCAGTAATGGAATACCCTCGACAGCTTCCATATCAATACGTGAGAGGCTCAATTCATACAGATCAGGAACCAGCTTAAAAGATGCTCCCAGGCGTTCACACAGGCGAACGCTCTGAATCGCCTCCTGGTGCATATTTGAAGGGAGCGCGATGATCACCTCATCAACCTGCATTGAGCGAATAACCAGACCCAGATCATCCAGGGTTCCCAACATTTTGAAGCGCCCAAAATCACTTGGTTCATCATTCATATCATGCAGAAAGCCCACAATTGAATAGCCAAGATTTGGATTTGCCGAGAGGTGTTGCATCATCATTTTGCTCAAGCGGCCAGAGCCGACAACAAGCAAACGCGTTTCTCCAAGCCCCACCCGATATAACAGACCCATTGCCCATGATACAATCAAACGACCGAGTGAAACAACCACGATCGATGCGACCCAGACAAACGGCACCATCAAACGGGAACTTGCTGAAGGTTGGAAAACGAAGTAATAGGTGATCAGGAATGAGACACCCATTGTCGCAGAGCCAGCAATCTTCCAGGCCTGGCGGAACCAGCTCCCGGTAAGTCGCACATTATATAAACCTCGTATGGCAAACAGCAGGACCAGGCCGATCACAATACTGATGCGCATCGAATTAAATTTATCGAGTTGTTGGAAATAGTCCTGGCTATGTGTCGGATCATCCAACAAATTATGGCGTATATTAATTAGAAAATCGCTATTAAGCAACAATGAGTAACGAAGATAGTAAGCCAGGCGAAAAGCAGCATCCACCAGCAAACTATCCAGGATTAACATAGCAATACACTCAAAGATTCGCCACTGATGACGATGCGAGCGCCGTTTAGAGATGGCTCTCGTAATAGGCCCGGTCGCACCACTTGACGGGGGGCTTACCGTCCCTGTTTGTCTGGATTTTATTTCAGTTGTTTGAGAGAGTTCACTACTATTCATGGCGCAGCCCTAATACTAAGGAACAAATATCGTACGTTTAGTGCCCCCACGCGAGGCATGTAATTCAGCCGCCTGTTCATATGCAGCCCTTGTTTCTGACACCATCCGCCCCTGTGAAAAATCTTCCGCAACCCGCGCCGCCTGGGCGCGGGTATTCTGAAGCACAGATGGGTCTTTCAACGTCTGAGCAATAGCATCTGACAGAGCATCCACATCATTAGGATTAACGCTTAGAGCCACACCATCCCCCGCCTCTGGCAGACTGGATACATTCGAAGTTACAACCGGAGTCCCGCTTGCCAGGGCTTCCGCAACAGGCATCCCAAACCCTTCATAGAGAGAGGGATACACAAATGTCGAGGCCGCTCTATACCACAATGGCTGTTCGACATCCGTTACAAAACCTGGAAAAAATACCTCCGACTCCAACCCATAGTGCTGAACTTTTTCAAATATTTTATCATAAAGCCACCCCTTGCCACCCGCCAGCACTAGCTTCTCCTGGATCATTTCATGCTTGCGCAAATGAGCATAGGCATCTATTAGCGTGGTAATATTCTTTCTCGGTTCAAGAGTTCCTAAATAAAGTACAAAACCCTGAGACAATCCATACTTCTCACGAAACGCAGTTACGGCAGACTCTTCAACGGTCCGTGCCATCTCTGAAAATCGCTCATCAATACAAAGGTAGACCGTTCTGACCTGTTCAGGATCAACCCCAACCAACGTAATCGCATCCTGACGTGTGCTCTCAGAAACAGTCATAATCAAGGTCGCCCGTCGTAAACTACGGACGGTAAATGTCCGGTGATACAGGCGTTTAGAGCGAGTCAATACACGAGGAAAACGTAGAAAAGCCAGATCATGCAGGGTTATCACGCCCGCGCAATTTTGCGGTAGGCGCTCTGGCAGAACATTCACAGGCGAATGTAAAACATCAATCTGCTTTTGACGGATTATCGTCGGGAGTGTTAATTGCTCCCAGGCCACACGTGAGGCAGGATTTGATTCACCCCAGGCTTCAGGCACATATGTAATCTGTGGATGGCTGGGAAGACGCTCAGCCGTTTCCTCTCCATTCACAAATACCGTATATTGGTGCTGACCCGGGTCTTTCGCAAGGCCCGTCAGTAAGTAACGAATATAACGGCTCACCCCACCATTGCGGTAATTCTGGCTAAACGAGAGCAACTGAGCATTAATTCCTATGTGCATTCTGGAAGTCTCCTCACGGCTGTTTAAACGACCCTGGCTTTCACAAGGTCACAGCCTGTTCCTTTTCTCCTTTACCCCAGAGATGGTGTTTTTCCTTAAATATTGGAAAAACCTCACTCTGCGCATAAAGCATTGTTAGCGCCGACTGCACTGTCGTATGACACAGCACATATTGTGAAAGCGTGCTATTACAAGACCCTTCGCAACGGCGCTCTCGCGCCTCCTGAACACGTTGCAAGCAGTCAGCCCAGGAAAGCCTCAGCTCGGATCGTTTTTGGCAACGTTCCTCCTGGCTTTTCAAGCACGTTCAGTCAGCGAACTGAATGGATTGCCGATAATCATTCCCTGGGTAGTAGCAACAAATTCCAGAACTTCGGCAGTACTTTTTGTGGCTCCGTCAATGAGCGCGATACGTACGTTGTCTAGTATACTCTTCAAACACGCTATCGTACACTCTATAGCCCAATTGACCCGTTCAATTGAACTATAAATCTCTTTATGCCCTGTTATAACAAACTTAAACATAGGGTGCCACTGTTTCAATGCATTCAAGTTTTCCAGGGACGGCCGCTCATTTATGCCGCTCATTTATAGAGAAAGGGATGCCATATTTATTTAACAATTCTGGTGATAAAAACGCCTCGCCAACAAATAGCTCCCACCTTAGCTTACACCTGAATCACCCAGGTCTGAACGTTCAATTGAATGAGTTCCATCTGGGCCAATGGAATCCTCCTCAAACATATCAAGCAGTAAAACAAGCTGTAAGATGGTGGTTTCAAAATCTTGAAGGCGCAGATGCTCCAGAGCTGTTCCTCGTTGGGAACCTGGATAATCCATTCCCATACATACAAAAGGACAGTCTAAAAGATCTATCAAAGGCTTGATCGGAAGGCTTCCACTACTCAAAGGCAGGAGCTGCAACTTCTTCAGCGAAGCCAGTGCCAGAACATAAACTATTCGCTGAAGCAGAGGTGTATCAACGGGTGTATAGGCTGGAGATAGACCATACAGCCAGTTTACTTCAATCTCTCCCAGACCACGCTCCAGCAAGTGCTGGCGAAGCTGCTGAAAAACAAGCTCCGGCTGCTGACCCGGAACCAGATGGAAATCCAGCGTTGCTTCAGCATACGCAGGAATCCCATCCCCGCTTGCGATCCCTTCCAGCGAGGCGACGGTACATGTAGGTAGTAAATATTGCGCATAATGCTGCTGAAAACCGCGCAATCCAAGCAGCAATTCATTCAGCCCAAAGTGCTCAGCCTGGGCATCGGCATCATCGGCGAGCTCGTACAGCATCTCAAGCTCAGTCTCCCCGCTTAAAAGCAGAGTATCATAAAAACCGGCAAGCTGGACCTCTTCCTGCTGATCTTTAAGGCTTGCCAGCGCCCACGTTAAGCGCCATAGAGCATTCGGCACAATTGTACCATGCTGCAACTCAATCTCGCGAATCGCAGAGCGGGCCTTTAAACTGACCCCCAGGCGTCCCTTCACCCCCAAAGCAATCCGAGGTGAACCATCAACCGCAAAACTTTCGCCACTACAAAGGCAGAAATCAGCTCCTGATCCTTGTCCGGATTGCGCCAGAAAGGCCTCCAGATGGGTGCTATCCGTTGAGGAATCACCATCAAAGAGCCATTTTATCGTCACAGGCAACGTGCCGAACTGCTGCCGAAAGGCCTCGATACCCATAAGCCAGGCCAGAGTCGTCCCCATAGCTCCGGCAATACCAGGAGCATAGAAACGCTCGCCCACGCTCCCAGAAACAGCCATCAGAGCTGGACCATCTGCTTGAAATAAAGCTGGATGATGACTATAGAGGAAAAGCGAGCGGTCAGATTTGCCAGGAAGCTCCAGGTAGAGTAAAGAGTCAGTGGAACGATCCGCTTGCAGGGCAAAGCCACTCTCTTGCAGACGAGCCAGTAAGGATTTTTTCGAATCCTGGGAGGCAGAGTAAACTCGTCTGTACTCTTGATCCAGGGTCTTAACAACAAATGAAAGTGTAGGCCGCATAAGCTCTAGAAGCCGTATCTGCTGTGAAGAAACCAAGCAAATCCACCTCCTCTCTTCCCTGAGGATAGTACTACAAACCCAGGATATTGCATGCAATCATCTGACAGGGTATACTCAAACGCAAGCAAGTAATGCAGAAATATAGGTAAAAGACCTGCGTGAATGGAAAAATGCCACGGCCAAAGTATCGCTACATTGCGTTTTTCTTAACGTCGGTGTATTATAGCCTAAAGTTTCAGCAACTGGCTAGTGTTGCATAGTGAGCATTCACAGAAATCGAGAGCTACGAAATACGGGAGAATAGTGCGTTGGCCAAACAACTCCGTCTCGATGTTGCACAGCTAACAGATGTTGGCCGCAAGCGTGAACATAACGAAGATAACATGGCCTACGTCATCCCCAAAGATCCACAGGTGATGGCAAAAAAGGGCGCTTTGTTCATTGTGGCCGATGGTATGGGTGGACATGCAGCGGGAGAGGTGGCAAGTGAGATAGCGGTAGACACTGTTAGCAATGTGTTTTATCAGGATGACAGCGACGATGTTGCTGCCTCATTGCTGCATGCGATTAAACGTGCAAACGCATCGATCCATCAGCGAGCAGCCGAAAATATGTTACGTAGTGGTATGGGCACAACCTGCGTTGCGGCCGTTCTACGTGGTAACATAGCGTATATTGCAAATGTAGGAGATAGCCGTGCCTATCTCGTGCGTGGAGGTCAGGTAAGACAGGTCTCACAGGATCATTCCTGGGTGGCCGAGCAAGTTCGTGCTGGCCTTTTAACCGAGGATCAGGCTCGTACCCATGCCCAGCGTAACGTGATCACACGCAACCTGGGAACATTGGCCGAGGTTGAAGTAGACGTCTTCGTCGAAAACTTAGAGGAAGGTGACTCCTTTGTTCTCTGTACAGATGGGCTTTCCGGGCTGGTAAACGATGACGAAATCCGTCGCATCGTGCATGATTTCGTACCCCAGGAAAGTGTCTATCACCTGGTCGAGCGGGCAAATGAGAACGGCGGTCCCGATAATATTACCGCAATTGTAGTGCGTGTCGCTGAAGTTGGCGCAGAAGTGAATGGCGTTCGTCCCCCTGCTCGTGTAGGTGCTGGAAGCGGACGTGAGGCGGCCGAGGCCTCGATTGTCTCGATGCCGACATCACCCATGGCCTTTGCTTCTCCTTCGAGCCAAAGATCCGAGGGGCTCGCTTCAAGTGCTTCGACGAAGTATGCCGCAGGCTCACCATCTTCTTCAGAAAGCACCCTATCAACAACACTTCCCCTTTCTACCAAGAAAAGACGGGGTCGTTTGTTCTTCCCTACACTCATCCTGGTGCTGCTGATCGTGGCTGGCGCGGTGGGAAGCGGTATTTATTACTTCCTTAATAACCGTCCAGCAAATGTCGATACTTCTCTCGCTAATGCCCAGGAGCTGATTGTTGAGGCAAATGCTTCATCTTCGAATGATCCCGCCAGCTCCTTAAGGAACCTGTCTCAGGCCCAGAAGATGCTGAAAGATCTAAGCAACCAGCCACTCACACAAGCTCAGCGCCAGAGAACAACCAGCCTTTTACAACAGGATATTACATCCTCCACTGGTACTGCGATTAAAAACTACAATCGGCTTTTCCTGATTAATTCCCTGCCCTGCACAAATACCCAGAGCACAACCTTGAATGCGGGCTCAAGCAACGCAACGCCCCTGAATGTCATCACGACAAATGATGATAAAGGGAACACGGCGCTCTATACGCTCGCTCAGGATAACACGCTGTATCAGATTACAAACAATACAACGCTGGCCAATCAGATTCGTGGCACGGCACCAATTATCGCCGCCAGCACGAATAATACTGATAAACATGTGTACCTGTTAATGTCACAGGCCACCAACGGCCAGAATCCTGCGAATTATAGCATTGCTTCTTTAGCAGTTGGTCAGACAAAGCCCGATAAAAGTAATCCGATTACGGCCACGAATCTCAAAAATGGCCTGGTTCCTCGCTTGATTACAGCCTGGAACAATGATATCTATGTGGTCCTGACCTCCGCCAATGGCGGAAATAGCGCGACCGTTCTTACCTATCAGGGCAACAAGCTCGGTACGGCACCAACGCAGACGACGCTTTCAGTGAACGCAAATATCATTGGTGTGACAGCTTATCCAAATCACCAGTTGTTCCTGTTGCTCAGCGATGGCTCAATTCAGAGTGCCCAGACCGGCACT
>DASSXK010000518.1:0-4012 GCA_035703945.1 Ktedonobacteraceae bacterium
ATGCGAGCATACGTTCCGCTCTGAAAGATGACCGGAGAGGTGCCAGCCAGGGCTTGCAAGCTCGCCGTGTCGGTAGAGCGTTGCCGGTCATCGCCAATTTCCGCCAACAGTCGAGGGGCCAGGCGGCGTCCGGCTCGCGGCAGGCTCTCAAAAATCGTACTGTCAGCGTGGCTCAAAAAAAGCGGTTCAATGTCCTTGTCGTAAGCAGCAATTTGCTCAACCAGGGGCAGCAGTTGCGCGATCAGAGCCAGTGCCAGACGCGATTTTGTGCGCGTCGTCACGGAGCTTGCCTCCAACTGGGGCTGATGCAAGATCTCCACAATCTTGGGAGCGACTTTCGAGGCCCTTGTATGCGAGGTCGTTATTTCCAGATAGGCCCTCTTTGGAACATAGAGGGTTGTTGCTGACCTCCATCTACTGGAATCATTGCTCCGTTGATCCAACTTCCAGCAGGAGATGCTACAAATGCGACCACGCGAGCAATTTCTTTTGGTGTCGCCAGCCAACCGAAAGGAAATTCTTCTCGTTGGAATTGTTGAAATCGTTCCCAGCCCCCACCTGGGAAGAATGTAGAGCCAGGGCACACCGTATTGATGCGGATATGTAAGGGACCAAGCTCTAGGACCAGGGCACTACTTAAAAAATCTCTGCTGCTTTTGCACTTCCATACTGAATAGAAGGCGAGGGTTTATACCCAGAAATGGAAGAGATGATAACAATAGAACCCCCTCCGCGTTGTTGCATATAAGGAATGACTGCTCGTGAAGTACGAACGGCATGGAACACGTTGAGGTCAAAGGTTCGTGCCCATTCCTCATCGGTTGATCCGAGAAGGCCCTTTCCTGAGATCCTCCAACAGTATCGATGAGGATATCGATTCCACCAAGGGCTTCTGCACTTGCTTGAAGGAAGCTTTCCACTTCATCATTTTTTGTGACATCAGCAACCTGTCCAAATACCTCGGTCTTCTGATTGTCTACAGCAGTCTTCAGAAAGACTGAACCATGTGACAAAATAAAAGCATGCAAGCGTACTCTCAAGACGTACGGCAACGGATTTTGCGCGCGGTTGATCAGGGAATGCCACGTGCAGAGAGAATCAAAACCTTTGCAGTGTCCCGATCTACGATCAAACGCTATCTCAAGTTGAAGCGCGAGACCGGCGACATCAAACCTCAAGTCATTCCGGGGCGTCCATCAAAGAAAGGAGCTGCTCTGTACGCAGGACTGCTCCCACAACTCGAAGCGCACCCCGATGCGACTCTTGCCGAGCATTGCCAGTTCTGGGAAGCGGCGTATGGCATCCAGGGAAGTTCCGCAACCATGAGTCGTGCCGTTAAGCGTCTGAACTGGACGCGGAAGAAAAAAACCTTGCGTGCGAGTGAGCAGAATGAAGCTGAGCGAGCCGCTTGGCGGGAACAAGCCAAGACATTGGATGCACGTACCCTGGTGTTCATTGACGAATGTGGCTCGAATATTGCCTTAACCCGCGTGTACGCTCGATCTCCAAAGGGGAATCGCGTCTATGGAGTGGTGCCACGTAATAGGCGAGCCAATATCACTCTGTTGGTTGCACTTTCGCTTCAAGGTAGAGGCGAAGCGTTCCTTCTGGAAGGCTCGGCGGATACCGCTGTGTTTGAACGCTCCGTTGAACACATTCTTGCACCAAGTCTTCAGGCAGGGCAAATCGTCATTCTGGACAATGTGAGCACGCATACGGGAGAAAAAGTGAAGCGAGCCATCGAAGTACGGGGATGCCAACTCCTGTTTCTCCCATCCTATTCTCCCGACTTTTCGCCGATTGAGGAAGCATTCTTGAAGCGGAAAGCCTGTTTACGTCGTGCAGGAGCGCGCACTCCTGAGATCTGACAAGAGGCGATTGGACGAGCCCTCCTCACGATCACGAAACAAGATGCTCTTGGTTGGTTTACGCATTGCGGTTCTCTTTCCAAGCAAGTCTCCAGCACGCTTGGGGAGGATTGAGCACGTTGAGAAGCACGCATGTAAGCGGGCAACAGCAGGCAATGTGTTCAATTGGGGCTGTCTCAGCCCTGTGTCAGCCAAGGAAGAACTCTTGCAATATCGGGGCGAGAACCTCGCCAGCCAGGCGGTGGGTTTGGCCTTCCAGGGAGCGTAGCTGTGCATGAGGGAGCACGTTGCTTAGCGTGCACGCCGTGTCAGACATAAAGGGAAAACTCGCGTCACCGTACATGACCAGCGTTGGCACACGCACCTGAGCGGCTCGTTCGATGGGCACTGCATTGTCTTTGCCCAGGATGGCGGTATGGTCATAGGCAAGCGTTGGCGCTATCGCCTCAAGCGATGCCCAGGCCGGGGTCTGACGCATGGCTGTGATCTGCTCGGCTGGCGTCCCGACATACCGCAGAAAGAGCCCAGCTGCATCGCCTCGGTGACCGGCGGCTAAAGCTTCTGTCAGCTGTTGGATATAGGTTCTCCACGCACGTTTCGCTTCGTGCTCATCATTATATGGAGGCTCATACATGGCAAGCTTCTTGATGTTCTCACCGAGCGAGACCGCTGCATCAAGAGCAAGAGCTGCCCCTGAGGAATGACCAAAGACAAAGGCTGATCCACCAGCCTTGGTGATCAGAGCATCGAGGTCTTCGATCTCTCGTTCGACGGCGTAGGGTGCGGTGTCCCCGCTCTCCCCCCGGCCACGCCGGTCGTAGGCGAACACGCTGAAATGCGGCGCAAAGTGCGCTGCCAGGGAAGTCCAGTCGGCGCGTGCGGTAAATGCGCCCGTCACCAGGATAAGCGCGGGTCCCTGGCCAGACTGATCGAATGCGATGGGAGTGCCGTCTTTGGAAATGACTGTTCTCATGATGTTTCCTCTCTTGTGGACCAACTTCTGTTTTCCTCTAGTAAGCAGAAACAGTATAGCACCCTGGCCTGAAAAAAACTTCTCGCATCTTGCTACTCACTACCCTCCGATTCCCTGTCAGAGGGCCGCAGTGGTCAAACCAGCCGGGAGTATCCTGTAGAGCCGAGGGCAAGGAGCGTTGGAATGAGAGAGTTCCCCATCGTATCATGTGGCTCAATTTTTCTGAAGACTGCTGTAGCGTGGCATGACGATGCCAGATGAAAAAGCATGTGAGCAGGCCTTCAATACGTTCCATCAGGCGCTGGTTGACCTGCTGGATTGGGAAACTTCCCAGTATAATGTTGGTATTGTTTTGATGCATGGGTGCCACATCTAAAAGCGGATAAGAGAGCAAATAGCCCACGAAGCGTGCAAGAGAGATGATTATGAAGTAATATAGGTGAGATGAGCATTCATGTCTCAGCGTAAACCCTTATTCTCTTGTCCAATAGGAAGGCCGCTTTCAGGGACTGAGAGAACATCTATTGAAGAATAAGCCTCTCTGTTATATCATTGGGAAGGATTTTTGCGTATGGACACGCCAGATACATCGAGTTCCCCTCTTATTCCTGACATCGCGTTACGTTTACAGCAAATTATTTCTCCCTGGGGCGGAGCCCAGCGCGGTCAACCGCTTGATGCATTACATCGCGAGTGTATTGCTGCTGTAGGACGTGGCAGCAAATTGCTCCAGCAACTGCTTCCGTCCCATCTCCTCTTCGTTGAAGACCTCGATACGACGACGCTCCAGGCTGCGCTCAGACGTTTTAATGGAGTCGGGCGTCAGACGGTACTGCGATTTCGAGTCTCGCAGTTCGGGCGTTTTGATTCGGCTCTTGTCCCTGTGGGGCGTCTCAATGAGCAACCGGACCGTTTCGTGTTGGCTCTTGAAAAGGGACTATCTATACAGGATCAGGTTATCCTTTACGGGCATGCAGTTGGGCATCTGCTCCTGAATTCCAATGAGGCACAGTTGGGTCAGCGTTTGATGCTGGACCCTCGGAATGGGTTTGCCCATGCCGATACTGTTGCTGAATTGCGTTTAATCGAGATGGTGAAACAACGTCTTGATCAGCGCGTCCTGGAAACATTCCCGCTGTTAACAAAGCTGCTGGAAGTTCCCGAAGAGTCA
>DASSXK010000670.1:0-6120 GCA_035703945.1 Ktedonobacteraceae bacterium
TGATCCTGCCCACCCCCGCTATATCATTACCGAACCTCACCTGGGGTACCGCTTAAGCGATTCCCTTTGACCCTGCATCTCATTACGATTAGATTGTAAATATATCGATTTAATCTCTTTATAATTTATTTAGCTATTACGCAAGCCATGACAAATAATGTACAATAGCTCCCATATTTTTGGGAGCTATTTCGCATGAGCAAAAAAGTGGGCTGATTGTCCCGACAAATATGCTAAAACGAGAGGTCAAGCAACCATAATAGAAAACAGAAGAAAAGCTGGTTCCTTCAGGCCCAAATTAATATCCTTTTAGATGATGCCCTTTTTACAAGGAATTTTAGATGAAATTTGGGAAGCTTCAGGTTGAGAACTGGCGAAACTTTACTCACCTAGTGGACCCGCTTCACTCGTTCGTGTTATCATGACAGCAATCGAAAATATTTACACTTTGTAAGCTGTTGTGAGGAAGAAGGTCGAGTATGGCACACCTGAACGAGCACGACTCAACAAACGAAACAGCCACCGGGGACAACGCCAGTCCCCAGGGACAGGCTTCTTCGATAAACATCCAACAGATCGCGAACGCACTGCGCGAAAGCACCAGCCGCGAACAGGCCGAAGGCGCAATCAGCGCGATCACTTCACTTTCTGAAGAAGCTCAATTTACATTGCTCAAGAATTTTTCCAGGACACGCAATGATGATAACGTTGAACTTCTAAACGCACTTTATGAACTCAGTCCCAACAAAGCCATTCATAAAGAGGCCCGCCGCGTCCTGATCCGGATCGGCTCACCCAAACGCGGAGCCCGTTGGAATACTGCCGTTACCCCCGAAGCCGAAGCCACCACAGAGCACCAACCGCGCTTCTGGAAAGGTCTCGTAACGAATGCCCGTGAGCGCGGCGAAATTCAGGTTATCCTGACCTGGGAACAAGGACCCGAGTACCGCGAGGGTCGCATCCTGGCTTTCCTGCTGGACTTCTGGCAAGAAGGCGTCAAGGATTTCATGACCGAAACCGGCACCCGCCGCTATATCCAGGAACAACTCAGCAAGGTTCAAAATCCCGATGGCATCACCTTCGCCGACATCACACTCCAGGAAGCACGCTCCCTGCTGGACGAAGCCCTGTCAGTCAACGAGTGGCGTGGCACCGAGCCCCACAAGGACTATCGCCATCACCTGCCGTTGATACGCCAACTTATTCTCAATACGACTGAGCCAGACCTAAAGCCCGAACATACCTTTATCAGCAAACAACAAGATCCAGACGAGATTGTTGGTAACTTCATCGGGGCCTGGGGACTGGGAGACTACGGTCTGGCCTACGACCTGCTGGCAAAAGATAGCCCCCTGCGCGAAGGACTCGATCGACCAGCCTGGATCGAGCAACGCCGCCAATGGGCCGATGAAGCTCACCCCAGCCGCCTGGATCTGGGCTTCCTGCGCGAGCGCGAACAAAAATCCAGCGGCCTCTGGCTACCAACCGGCTCCGCTAGTCTGAAAACACCCGCCAATAAGGATGTCGAAGCAGCCTGGTCTATGGAGTTGCTTGAGACGCCTCTGAGTGGCACCCTCCCAGAAATGCCAATGGGCACCGCCGTCTATAAAGAGACCGGTCGCCACTGGTTCTGGACCCACTACACCCTCTCTCAGGAGAATGGGGCCTGGCACATCAAACAATTCATCGACGAGGGAGCCGCCGCTCAAGGCATGGGCATCCCCGAACTGCGGCAAGCCCTCAAGGAACAGGACGATCGCGTTCAAGAGCTGACCAAAGAGCATCAACCAGGCAGCGAAGGGACAGCGGAAGCTGGCGAAGAGATTATCTGGCGCATGACCAAGTCCATGCATTATGATGATGCCCTCCTGATCAAGCAGCCACAAGAGCAAACGGTCTATGAAGACGCCTTCAGCCGCGCCATGAGCATCAACTCAATCGAGCGCGGAGTTGTCTATCTTGAACATGCCACGCAAACCTTTACCGAAAACCGTGGCGGTGCCCTCAGACAACTGGGAGCCGGTTATGCCGCCCAGAGCGATTTCTATCGCACCCGCCATATGCGCGACCGCGAGGAGCAGTTCTTCAAGCTTGCCGAAAAGACCCTTGAGGAATCGATCGCCGAAGATCAGGATGCCTATGGTTATATCTTCCTGGCCGAGCTCTGGATCGGTCGGAATGTCCGCCTGGATGAGGCCGCAAAGTACCTCGAAGAGGCCCGCCCGCGCATTCCCGATCCTCGCGACGAGGCCGTGATTGAGTCCGATCTGGGCAATCTGGAGCTACAACGCGAAAAACCGGAGGCGGCACTTTCGCACTTCCAGCGTGTCGCCAAAGTCGTGCCAAACTATCCCGGCAACTGGATCAATCTGGGCTACACCTATCAATTGTTGGAGCGCCTGGATGAGTCCATCGATGCCTATAAACAAGCAATCCAGGTTCAGCCAAACGAGATCCGCGCCTACTCCGAGCTGGCCACCATCTATGCCCAACGCAACCAGGCCCTGGAGGCAACTGAGGTCATTGAACAGGGTATTCGTAGCAATCCCGATTCGGCCCACCTGAGAGCACTGCTCTCCTCGAACTACCTGGCGCGGGGCGATCGCAAGCATGCCTATGCCCTGCTTGAAGAGGCCGAGCGTATCAACCCCAACCTTGAGATTGTCCAGGTTATGCGCCAAATTTTGGAAGAAGACAAAGCAAAGAAAAAATGATAGAACCAGCACCATCATATTCAGAACGTTCAATCAGCTACCACACCGTAACGCTGGGTGAAATGACCCGCGAAGGCGATGTCCTGGCCGAAATTACTGAGCAGGGGGAAGACGGACAGGCGCTCACACGCCTGCTCCGGATTCCCGCCGGCCTCCCCGGTGAGCGCGTCACGATCGCGGTCGAGAGTCCACCAACCCCCAAACCGGGCCGACGCAAACGCCACTGGAAACCTCGTCCCCCGCGAGCCTGGATCACCGAGATTCACGAGCCCTCACCCGAGCGAATCGAACCCGCCTGCCCGGTCTTTGGCACCTGCGGCGGCTGCCAGCTTCAGCACATGCCTTACCAGTCTCAAATCACCTGGAAACGGTCAGTTGTAGGTCGCCTGCTTGCCGAAATTGGCCAGTTTAGCGATCCGCCGCTCCTGGAGACGGTGCCATGCGATGAGCCCTGGCATTATCGCAACCATATGCGCTTCTCGGTCAATCGCGACGGCCAGCCCGGCCTGACTGCAAGAGGCTCGCATCGCGTGCTCCCCCTGCTAAGCTGCCCGATTGCCGATGGGCATATCAACCAGGCACTCGCGATCTTCAGTCGTCAGCAAAACCCACGCCCGCAGGTGTTGGTACGTTACGGTACTGCAACCGGCGAGATGCTCGTGCAGCCCAAACAGAGTCCCGAGATCGAGCAACAACTGGCCGAGATCAACATCAAACTCCAGCCCGAAACGATGGTAGAGCAGATGGCTGGCGAGCGCTTCCGCATCCGTCCCAGTTCGTTCTTCCAGACCAATACCCGCCAGGCCAATAAGATGGCCGAGATGGTCCTGCACGGTCTGCTGGATGGACAGGACCCCAACAAGCAGGTTACGCTGGCCGATGCCTACTGCGGCGTCGGGACCTTTGCCCGCCTGCTGGCAGGCCGCGCCAGTAAGGTTATCGCGATCGAGGAATCCCCCAGCGCCATCACAGACGCCCAATGGAATCTGCGCGATGTTGAGAACGTTGAGATTCTCAAGGGCAAGGTCGAGGATCTGCTGCCCTCTCTCGCGCATCAATTGGATGGTCTGGTCATTGATCCGCCTCGCGCCGGTTGCCAGGAAGTTGTCTTGAATGCCTTGATCGAGAATCCGGTCAGTCGCATTGTCTATGTCTCGTGCGATCCATCCACCTTGGCCCGCGACCTGCATATTCTCTGCCATCTGCATCCGGTCTACCGTCTGCGCTCGGTGCAACCGCTGGATATGTTCCCGCAAACTGCCCATATTGAGAGCGTCACTATCCTGGAGCGCGTAGAATCATGACAACACCCCCAACCCAACTCTTACTGGCATCGGCCTCGCCCCGCCGACGCCAGCTTTTGAACCTGCTCGGTCTGCCCTACGAACTGGCCGTCTCGCCGGTCGATGAAGATCTGCTCCAGAGCACCTATCAGGGTTGCGCCGAAGAGCTGGCCGAATGGACCGCCAGACAAAAAGCCCTGGGAGCAACCGAACTACTGGCCGCCAGGCCCGAGGCCGTGATGATTACCGCTGATACAACTGTCCTGCTCGATAATCAGGAATTGGGCAAACCCCGCGATGAGGCCCACGCCTTCGAACTCCTTAGCTCCCTGCGCGGACGCTGGCACCGGGTCATTACCGGGGTCGTGATCAGTCGCTTCGAGGACGGTGAGCTAAAGATGCACGGTGGCAGTTGTACGACCCCTGTTTTAATGCGCCCGTACAGCGATGAGGAGATCCGGGCCTACATCGCCACAAAAGATCCCCTCGATAAAGCGGGAGCCTATGGGATTCAACATCCCTCTTTCCAGCCAACCGAACGCATTCAAGGCTGCTATCTGAATGTGGTTGGACTGCCAGCTTGCTTGCTGGTTAACCTGCTGGCGGAGTATTCGATCTATCCAGCCACCAGATCTCACCATGCGACCGGTTGCCCCTGGTCCGAACGCTGCCTGCTCACTCAAGAGAGCCAGTAAATCAAGTGAGCGGCAACACACAAAAATGCTGAAAAGCATCAATTGTCTGAGGAGAAGGCAGAGGAGGTAAAGCTTCCTTCTCTGCCTTCTCTCGGTATCCACCGCCTCGGCATCTAACCTCGTCGGCATGACCATACCGTTAAGATATGATATAATGCGCCAGAGGCCACAGGCTCCATAATCTCGCCACGTCTGGCCGATACCTCACGAGGTATGGTACTAAGAAAGAAGAAACATACACAAAAACCACATATATACATTCAAGTTGAGTATTATTAATTATGATAAACGAAGTCACACGTATACTTTTGATCGTCCTCACCGTGGCAATCTCGCTGGGGATCGGGTTCTTTCTCCGCAGATTGACGATTCGACGCCTCTCACAAACATTCCTTGATGCCTGGATTGTCCAGACGATTGGTATAATCGTCGCACTGCCTGCGATCGCCCTCATTTTAATTTTTGCGCCTGTCATCTATACCAGCACGTTTGTGAGTCTCGATCAGATCTGGTCCGGACTGGCCCTACGTTATAAGTCGTTCGATCTGATTGGTCTTGGCACAAGCATTATCATCAGCACCTTAATTCTGGCTATCGCGATCGGCATTGCTCGCACTATTATGACGCTGTCGATCCGAGGTTGGGGCGATAATCGCATTGACATCAATATTCGCACCTTGATCGGCCGGGTCTGCTACATCATCATTATAACGTTTGCCTTCTTCTGGGTACTGGCGGTCTGGCGGGTTGAGCTGACCGTCCCGGTAGCGTTCATCGGCACCATCACCATCGCCTGTGCCTTCGCCATCCAGGAAATCCTGAAGAATCTAGTCGCAGGCTTCTATCTGTTGATGGAGCGTCCTTTTCATATCGGAGATATGATTACCACCGCTACCTACACCGGCCGCGTCGAAGATGTCGCCATTCGAGCCACCAAGCTGCGCCTGATCAGTGGCGAGCAGATTACGATTCCGAACGCGCTGATGTTTGGAGGAATTGTCTTAAACGATAGCTTTTATGGCGAAAAGCGCGTCATTCTGGATCTTGTTATGGCGCAGGACCTTTTCATTAAAGGTGAAACCTTCAGTCAGGTCAAGCGTACCATCGAACAAGTTGAGACCGTCATGAGCAAGCCGGAGCCACTGGTAACACTCGGCAATTATACAGGTAGCAATCTCACTCTGTACGTCCAGTTCTGGCTTACCAGCAGTGATGTCACCACAATTTCAGATGTCATGTATGAGCTGCGTCAGGTTCTTCCGCACGCCGATATCTCTATTCACAGGGACGCCATGATTGTATAATTGAAGGAATATGTGGCTGGCAGGAGAAAACAAACGTTGAATATATACAGACCATCTGCGGAGGCATATCGCGTCGGTGTGATGGGCGGCACTTTTGACCCAATTCATTATGGACATCTCGCAG
>DASSXK010000030.1:0-3301 GCA_035703945.1 Ktedonobacteraceae bacterium
CTGATGGTGCAGGGATTGAGCATTCGTTTTCTCCTCAAAGGGATGCCATCTGTGACGACAAATGAGAAGCCGCTGCCCTCGGCCTCTGAATAAGCCTGGGAGGCGGTTCCCAGCCCTGATGGCGCTTTTGTCAAACCCAACAATGCTATAATATCAGCATTACAATGTGGTGAATTACGACACCGAAAGGGAACGTGGTGTATGACAACCTCAAATCAGCCTGATGCAACAAGTTCGGGCACAAAAGCCTATCGCCAGCGTGTGGGCCTGGTGGCGGACTCGCCCAATTTTCCAGCGGAATGGAATTCGGTGATTGAAAAGGTCAAGCTGGCCGATGAGCTTGGTTTTGATTCGATCTGGCTTGGCGAATCCTGGGGATACGAGCTATTTACCTCGATGGCTGATCTTGTGCGGGTCACGAAACGGATCAAGATCGGGGCGGGGATTGCCAATATTTATTCGCGCACACCGGCTTTGATTGCCAGCACCGTTGCGACCCTGGATGAGCGATCAGAGGGACGGATTATCCTCGGCCTTGGACCTTCGGGGGCCAATGTGATTGAGCACTGGCATGGCGTACCTTTCCAGAAGCCTGTGCAGCGCACCCGCGAGTATGTGCAGATTATTCGCACGATCCTGCGCGGCGAAAAGCTGATGCATCAGGGAGAGTTCTTTACGCTCGAACGAGGCTTTAAGCTGCGTTTTACGCCTTTGCGGCCAGACCTGCCAATTTATATCGCGGCGATGGGTCCGAAGAATGTCATGCAGTCCGGCGAGATTGCCGATGGTGTCCTGCCCGTTTACTGGCCCGCAACCCGTTGGGGTGAGATGCGTCAACAACTGGATGAGGGTTCAAGCCTGGCTGGTCGTCCGCCGCACAGTGCGGCAATTGCGCCATATATTACGACTGTCATTGTCAGCGAGAATGCGACTGAGGAAGAGCTGGCAAGCGCCCGTTTCCAGGCCGCCGCGCCCCTGGCCTACTATATCGGCAAGATGGGCGTTTATTACGCACAGATGTTGACGCGCAATGGCTTTGGCGGTGAGGTTCTGGCGGTGCAGGAAGGCTGGAAGCAGGGTATGAAAGGTGGCGTTGCGGCTGTCAGCCCTGACTTGCTGGATGCAGTTTCAATTGTGGGGACGCCAAAAGAGATGGTTGCGAAGCTCGATACCTGGGCTGAGGCCGGGGTCGATGAGCCCCTGATTTCTATGCCGGGTGGCTCAGTCGATGAGGCTGGCAGCAAGCTAAGCGAGTTGATGGTAGCTCTCAAGTCCTGATGAACTCCAATACAGAAGTCCCTTCCTGGAATTTCAGGAAGGGACTTTTTTTTATATTTTATTCCTCTAATGACTGTATCTGCAATGAGGGCCGTTTATTTTTAGATAGCTATTTTATGTCCTTGCTACCTTTATATAACCAGTTTTGTTACCAAAAATGCACAACTGTATGTTGTAATAAAACTGATCAATCGGCTGGTGGGTAGTTAATTTTGATTGAATGCTGCCTGCGGCGGCGCCAGGGGCTTTTATTCGTTGACTATCAATTAGATCCCTGTATAGCGTGACCATTTTGGCGAATGTATGTCTATACCTTGAGGAGACCAAACCGATGAAAGGCCTTTTACGTTCCAGGTGGACACTGATTGGAGCATCGTTGCTCCTTGTTTCCACACTTGCCATTTCTTTTATGCTGACAAGTAGTCATCCGGTCTACGCGACATCCGTTCCCAGGGCCGCGACCAGTGGAGGGCTGGACTGTAACGGCTATAGTGCTACGGGTCAAACGCCGCTCCTTTCTCCCAGATTATGTACGGACCCACGCGGTCTCGATGGCGAGCGGCTTGAGGACAATGGTCACTATATTGGCCATGACGAGCCTGCGGTCCAGTTTAATTCGCAAGTAGCTGGATCGGGAAATAATGTTCAGTATTCACTGAGTTTGCCTAAAGAGCGTCCGCTTCCTGCTACTCAGACATTTGAGAATCAGGCGACGTTCTGGTTTAGCATGGCGCTCTGCGATCCAGGCTCTTTTCCGCAGGCCCCATGTAAGCCTAACACAGATCAGAACCCGAATAAGGCTGGTTCGGCCTTCCTGGAAATGCAGTTCTATCCTCCTGGATTTGCTCCCTTCAGCACGCAAATTAGTTGTGATGCGACTCATTGGTGTGCGGCCTTGCATATCAATAGCCTGGAATGTATATCTACGGCCGGAGTTGTGAAGTGCAACCAGAATTGCTTAGAGACGACCAATTTTGCCTTTATCCAGATGAATGGTATTCCGACCGGTCCGGCGGGTCCTGACGTGCAGACGCTGGCTACGGTTACTCCGAATGCGCAGACCCTGTTGATGAACCAGGGGGATCGCCTCAAAGTGACGATCAAGGATACTCCTGGTAATGTCAACGGCGGGGTGACGACGCGGATCGACGATCTGAGCACTGGCAAAAGCGGCTTTATGATCGCGAGTGCCGCCAACCAGTTCCAGACCTTGAGTATCAAAGATTGTAGTGGAACCAATTTCAGCTTCCATCCGGAGTTCTCAAGCGCCAAATTTGGTAACTTTGTGCCGTGGGCTGCGCTGCAAGCCAATATCGGTTTCTCTTCGGAGATCGGCCACTTCCAGCCTGGGGTCAATGGCGACAACGATGCTGATGACGCGCCATGTTTCCCTACCAGCTCAATTTCGATCGTGGCTGGCTGTGTAGGTGCTGACCTCGATTTCGATGGGACCTCTTATAAAAAGGATTGGCCGGACGGGACAAAGCATACTCCCACTTCGGTCCAATTCACTGCTCCTCGTTTTGCGGCCAAGGGTAGCTCACACTATCGAAACCAGTATCCCATTTCGCAGTTTGAGACAGATGTGTTAGCCTCAGAAAATAGCTGTATGCCAGATGGTTCGGGCTGCACGGTCCCGCCTGCTGGAGCGAGCTTCTATCCATTCTATAGTGTTAGTATGCACGATAGAGATAGTGCCTTAAAAGGAGAAGAGGGAGGTGGCTGTCTCTTTGAGTTTGGCAACCTGACGCATGGTGTCAATAGCTTTGGCAAGGATGCTCAGTATGGGACCCCTAACCTGCCATGGTTCTTTGGCACGGCCAGTGGTGGTCCTCAGGCCAATCCTTGCCTGGATAATTGATTGGCCTGCTTTTGACCTGATGTGGTAACTACTCTGCCGAGGAGTTAGCGCGTGCTGTACTCCTCGGCTAGCGCTTGCAAAACACTTCGCAACGCTGGAAGTACTTCAAAAGAAGCTGTGCTGGCAACATTGGTGCTGGCTTCACAAGCGCGTTCAGTCAGC
>DASSXK010000036.1:0-3021 GCA_035703945.1 Ktedonobacteraceae bacterium
GTACAGCCCCCTCCTTCGTAAAGTCACATTCGAGTTTGGCAGCAAGATCGGAGCGCTGCGTCTTCATCCCATTGAAAAAGAGAGCCCGACAGGTAAGCGACTTGCCATTCTCTAATATCAGTCGCTCAAGCTGCTCTTGACCCTCCAGACGCACAATACGTTCTTCGCAAATCTCAATACCATTGCGTTGCAGACGCCCAAGCTCATGCTGGGAAAACTGCATCGGACCATTCGTGCATAAGGTCAATTTCGCGCTCCACTGGCGTAGCTCCAGGGCTAGCTTGTAGTCGTCCTTTTCTCCTGCATAGATCGCCAGAGGCTGATCGCGCAGCTCCCAGCCGTCGCAATAGGGACAATGATGGACCCCACGACCATAAAATTCCTCGACCCCGGTAAGAGCAGGAAGTTCATCGCAGACTCCGGTTGCCAGCAGCAACTTCCGGGCCTGCAAGCGCGTGCCATCCTCCAACATTACATCGAAATGTCCATCTTGTGAGGCGGCATCAACGACCCTGCCCTGACGCAGTTCGACAGTCTCGTACTGCTCTAGCTGCTCCCTACCCAGGCGCAGCAACTCGCGTGGAGAAACACCATCACGGCTCAGAAAACCATGCACCGCCTGCGAGGCATAATTGCGGTACTCACCTGTATCAAAAACCAGCACATCTCGCAGACAGCGTCCCAAAATCAATGCTGCACTCAGGCCGGCAGGCCCAGCACCTACAATAATTACCTCATGCATCCAGCAAAACGTCCTCTCTTTTTGTTGATTTAGTCAATCACTCCTGCATTACAAAAGCAAGCTCAACAACGTTTTGCAGTTGGACTCAGAAGATATTATGCTTTTTCAGGCTTTTAGGCCCATTTTCTCCTGGTGAGACTTCTACTTCGCTAGCTTATTTCCAAAGACAAGAAATACAAAAAGAGCAGCTCATCACAGTATGTTTTGTGATGAGCTGCTCGATCAGATTTAAACCTACTCTGCTCAGGGATATAGTAGATTTATGCTATACCCACCGCCGTCGCCCCCAGATGAGGACATGGAGTTGCGGCAGAACCCGAACATTGTAATTATCCCAAAATTCCTTGCGAACCTGCTCTGCAAGATACTCCAGGGCGCCTGGATAATCGGACGTTGCCATATCACCCTCCGGCTGGAGCAGCACTGGCAGACTCCGCTCCGCAAACAGTGGGAAGTCTGACAACAATGTGCACAGTTTTTGTATATCGACATCGTCACGAATGACAAATTTCCACTGTTGCTGATCCACACGCAGCACATCTAGAAACTGTTTGATGATTGCCGGGCGAAGGTAATTCTCGTTCGCGCTGGGCAGCTTGGGCGAGAGACTCCACAAATCAATAAACGGAACCGCCGCCGCCGGAAAAATAGTGGCGTTGGTTTCGATCGTAAGATGATACCCCTTTGCCTTGAGCAGTTGAGCCAGTTGAGCGAGATCCTTCTGCAAGGCCGGCTCGCCACCCGTCAGGACAACATGCCTGGCCCCAAGTGCCTCTACCCGTTCCACCAATTCTTCAACTGGCACGGTCTCCCACGTTCCCCCATCGCGTACGCTCCACGAGTACTTCGTATCGCACCATGAGCAACGCAGATTACAGGCAAAAAAACGCACAAAGGTCGTTGGGACTCCCATCAGCAGCCCTTCGCCTTGCACCGAACGATAAATTTCCATGACGTTCATTCAGGTCGCTCCGCTTTGGTAATTTCAACAAAACTGCTCTCCGTCTCCCAGAGCCGAATCCGATAAAGCAAGGACTCATCAAGACCAGTCACAAGCCTTTCCCATATCCAGTGGACAATGTTCTCAGCAGTTGTGTGAATACCTGTCACCTCATTGAGATTTTGATGATCAAGCTGCTCGATAATAAGGGAGCGCACAATGTGCGAGAGGTCGCCGAAATCCATGACCATACCTGTATCAGATTCTCCCAAAGCCTCTTTAATCGGACCACGCACGGTAATTTCGAGACGGTAGGAATGACCATGGAGGTTTGCACACTTTCCTTTGTGGCCCGGCAACTGGTGCGCAGCCTCAAAACGAAAGATTTTTGTGAGGATGCCGTATTTCACTTCACCACTCCCCTTAAAGCACAGAATCGTTCACTAAATCAAGTCCATACTCGGCATCTATATACTCAGTTGGATCAACAACCTGCGCATCACGAAAAGCATGTTTTCTTTCAACACACGTGCCACAGGTTCCACAATGCTTTTCATCCCCTTTATAGCAACTCCACGTGTCGCTATAGGGTACCCCTAACTTTGAACCCAGCTTAACAATCTGATATTTGCCAAGTTGTACAAAGGGAGCTTCTAATTTCAGATTTGGCTCTCCAAAACCTTCTACGGCGAGCCGTTGCATGGCATCAAAAGCCGTAATAAAGTCGGGTCGGCAATCCGGATAGATAAAATGATCGCCAGCATGTACACCAACACCGACAACCGAGGCGTGTTCTGCAACAGCCACAGCATACGCAATCGAAAGCATGACTGCGTTGCGATTGGGAACGACGGTTATCGCCATGTTTGGGGCGGCGTAATGACCATCAGGCACATCAATCTCATCAGTTAGCGCAGATCCTTTGAGAAAGCGCGTAATACTTGTTAAATCGATAATATCAAACGTAGCTCCCAGATGCTGAGCACAACGCTCTGCAAACTGCAACTCTTTCCGGTGCCGCTGCCCATAATCGAATGAGATCAGATGCAGGTCATACCCTTCCGAATGTAGCAGGTAGGCGAGGGTGACACTATCTACTCCCCCACTAATAACACCAATCGCTTTAGACACTATTCTCTTCCTTCCTAACCCAAAAGGATATCTCCGCCTGGTCCAGCAGCAGCTCTTTAGCAAAGAGCGCTACGGCAGGAGGCACTTTTGCTATTTCCTGGCAGATATGTATCCTCTCAAAGAAGTGAGCAACCCTTCTCAGGGCTGACACCTCTAACTTGCTTAATAACGCCTGTACTCTGGACGGGGGCCTTGATACTCGGGGGCA
>DASSXK010000140.1:0-3579 GCA_035703945.1 Ktedonobacteraceae bacterium
AGGAGTCGATTCGCGATGTGATTCTCTTCCCAACGATGCGCAAAAGCGCGGAGAGCCAGGGGTAGCGATTTTTCTTAACGTTAAGCTTGCTGATGTCAGCGACCTTTCTTTTGTGCATTTAAGCAAGCGAGTTTCAGCTCAACGAGCAGATTTCAACGGTTTTCGTGAAGGTAGCTCAGGCAACTTTCACGAAAGCCCTGCCGCAAGATGCTTGACAATTCCTATGTGCAGTGCTATAGTTGTTTCGTCACAACAAGGGCGTTTAGCTCAGCGGGAGAGCGCTTCGTTCACACCGAAGAGGCCACTGGTTCGATCCCAGTAACGCCCACTTTTTATGCCCAAAAATATCCTCGGTCAAATTACTTGTCCCCCTTGATTTTGCCTATAGGATCTCTCCCTTTCTGTCTTGAAATTTAAACATTTGAGTTTATGATTCCGGCCTTTTTTGAGACAAGACTGACTTCGGATCGACCGCTTCCTGCCGATTAGGAGAAAGGTAATGGCTGTGTCCTTTCTCTTTTATTGGTGAGGTATGGAATGTTTCTGAGAAAGAAGTGGAAGCCTCTCTTTTCCTCATTTCTTGCGTGGGGAACGCGATATATGACCAGGGAAGTTGTTGGCTGGTTAAAGCTTATCCTGACCAGTTTGTGCTTTTTAATTCCATATGCGCTCCCCAACTTAACAATCTGGATCTTAGGCCCCTATACATTTTTGTGCATGCTTCCAATCATCATCGCTACCTTCTTGCATGGCCGGAGTGGTGCGCTGTTGGCCTGGCTTATCATAATGTCTGGTGTCCTGGTGGCGATTGTGACAAGGCTTCATATCGTCTGGCTGGATTGGCAGTTTTCATACCCTTTTATCGTTGTTTGTGAACTGGCACTTGCTTTAGTCGTCTCACAGCTTCATTCTCTGAGTGTACGGTTACGTTTTGCCAACTCCAGTTTAAAGGAAGCGCAGACAGCTATTCAACAGCAAGCCTTGACCGATGGATTGACCGGCCTCCCCAATCACCGCGCCCTGCAAAGTGCGCTGGAGGGGGAAAATGAACGGGCGCGTCGTCATGGTCGCCCCTTCTCGGTCTTATTCTTTGACGGAGATCGTTTCAAACGGATCAATGATACCTACGGTCATGCGGTCGGTGATACGGTGTTACGAGAAATTGGGCAGCGTGCAAAAAGCATTTTACGGGCGGGAGACACACTGGGGCGTTTTGGAGGAGAAGAGTTCCTGGTTCTGCTCCCCGAAACCGCTGCGGAGGAGGCCAGGCAGGTGGCAGAGCGCCTGCGTAAAGCAGTGGGGTCTTTTCCATTGGCAACGGGAGAGGTAGAAGGCGGGATTACAGTAACTGTGAGTATTGGGCTGGCAAGTTATCCCGCTGATAGTATAGATATAAATGACCTGCAAGCACATGCCGATCTGGCGATGTATTGGGCCAAACGCCTGGGACGTAATCAGGTTCGGACAGTCGAGGAAGCCATACGGGCAGAGCGGGATGCAACACTCAAAGCGGCCACCGCCCACGCGCTTGAACGGCAGGAGCTGGTCGTGCAGGATGGCATGACACAAGACCAGGGGTATCGTATCCAGCAGTTGGGGCTTGTCTATTCATTAATGGGGGCCCTGGATGTCCGTGACCCTGGGATGAGTGAACACGCCCATGAGGTAGGCGATATTGTTGCAGGTATGGCTCGCTTACTCAACTTTGATCAGGAGGGTCTTTTTCGCGCCTCCACCGCAGCATTCCTGCATGATATCGGCAAGATTGCACTACCAGATCAATTGCTGCATAAGCCCCGAGGCCAGTTCACAGAGCAGGAATGGCGTCTTATGCGCCAGCATGCCGAATTGGGGGCCAACATCGTTGCACCTAGCCCCTGGCTGGCTGATCTGGCCCCAGCGATCCGACATCATCATGAACGCTGGGATGGAGCGGGAATCCCGGATGGATTGCAAGGCGAGGAAATTCCCCTTGAGGCCCGCATGATTACCCTTGCGGAAGCCTATCACTCTATGATTAGTGATAGGCCTTATCAGGTAGGTCGATCCAGCACTATCGTACTTGATGAGATCCAGCGCCGTGCCGGGAGCCAGTTTGATCCGGCGCTTGTCTCGGTGCTGATGGCGGTACTCCAACACCGCGAGGCAGGAGAAGGAACCGCGCAGGAATCTACAGATGCAGATCTCTCTGCCATGGTATAGGAACAGGATTGGCTAATCTAAAGCAGAGATAAATATGCTATACTTGAGGAAGAAGTGCTGAGTTCAACTTATTGCTAGATTGATGCCATTTAGCAATTCCAGAACCTCCAGGCGAGTGAAAACAGGCGATGAGAAATCAGGCCGTTGACATTCAAAACTCCCAGGGAGGTTCGTGCGTATTATCCGTAATGTGTAGACTGACACAATGTTAGCACAACCCAGATTTTATACCCAGGTGGCTAGATGCTGAGATGCCTCAAAATTTGCAGAACCAACACTTACAACTTATCGAAAACTTGCGGAGCCAGGGGATAACCGCTCCTCGTGTGCTGGAAGCCCTGGAAGCGGTGCCACGCGAATTTTTCATTGAAGAGGCCCAGACTGAACTGGCCTACGCCAATATCGCTCTACCCATCCAACAAGGTCAGACAATCTCGCAACCTTTGATGGTTGGGATTATGTCCCAGGCTTTACTGCTAAGCGGGCGGGAACGGGTTCTGGAGATTGGGACGGGTTCGGGTTATCAGGCCTGTCTATTGTCCAGGTTGGCCGCGCAGGTCTATAGCATTGAACGCTATCCGCTGCTGGCCTGGCAGGCGGCTGAACGGCTTGTCGCACTTGGTTGCCAGAATGTCTCGCTGTATGTCGGAGATGGAACGCTGGGCTGGCCAGAAGCCGCCCCCTACGATCGAATTATCGTCACAGCCGCTGCCCCTGAAATTCCCAAACGCCTTTTGAGCCAGTTGAGGGTCGGAGGGATCATGGTTGTTCCCGTTGGAAGTCGCGAACAGCAGACGTTGATGCAGATTCAACGGACAAATGGCTCCCCTAGATTGAACTCTCTGGGTAACTGTGTTTTTGTACCCCTGATCGGGGAAGAGGGATGGCACGAATAGTGCAATTCGTTGCTTAATAAAGGGCAGACACGTTATAATGAGAAGACAGTAGAAAATTTGGCCAAACTTTCATTATTTTATGGGAGTTACACGTATCATTCTATTGATACATGTCAGGGGAGCGAGGAGGCATAGTATGGCAGGCGTATCAGGAGGCATTCATTTTACACTTGCTACATTTGTAGGAGTTGTTGTGTTTCTGATAGTCTGGATTGGCCTGTTTGAGTTTGCTCATGTTTTGATTGCGCTGATGCGCGGTGATCGCTTAATTGGCTGGGCAATCGGACCCTTTGGGGTGACGACTATGTTTTTGCATCAGCCCTCTAGCGCCTACATTTTGATGAATGCTTTGATTCCCTGCCTGGTTTCGGGGTCCGTCGTCTACCTGAGCTTCTTTACGAACCTGCCACCCCCATTCTATGTGCCTCGAACGCTTCTCTATAAAATTGTACTTGTGACTTTTGGGGTGCTGTTTACCAGC
>DASSXK010000168.1:0-3109 GCA_035703945.1 Ktedonobacteraceae bacterium
CATACGAGCAAGCAGAGAAGAAACGATTATAAATAAACCGTGGGCAGTGCCCACTCCAGGACATAAGTAGCTTCAAATCGTGGCGTACTTCACACGCAGAAGGCGTATTTGATCCTTAATTCCTGGGCAATTTTCGGGTAATCTACAAATAGAACAAGAAATCGACGAAAACTGCCCCTTAAAAAACTGCTCCCTTCTCACGATAGTAATAGAGAGACTGCCTGGAAGGATGATGCGATGCTTACCGGTCAAATTTTCATACAACTGATCGTTATTTTGCTTGTCGTACAAGCATTCGG
Source organism: Ktedonobacteraceae bacterium (assembly GCA_035703945.1). Classification (GTDB taxonomy): domain Bacteria; phylum Chloroflexota; class Ktedonobacteria; order Ktedonobacterales; family Ktedonobacteraceae; genus DASSXK01. Next base: position 300 of record DASSXK010000168.1, read on the forward strand.
CATAGTCTGCAAATATATTGGTCAACCAAAAGTGGTTGGGGAAATTCTGGGAGGTCTGGCGCTGGGGCCGGCACTGCTGGGGGCCATCTCACCTCAAATCGACGCCAACCTGTTTCCCAGCAACACGTTGCCGACGTTGCAAACCCTGGGCGATATCGGACTGGTGCTCTATATGTTTTCAATGGGCATGCATATCGATACCCAGGACATGCTGAAACGTGGTCACAAGGCCATGGTCGTCTCATTAAGCGGCATTCTGATTCCCCTTTTATTGGGAGGTATACTGGCATACTTCTTATTTCCAGATTTTGGCGGTTCAAATGCAACTATTCTCTCTTTTACGCTGCTTGTCGGAACAGCAATGGCAATCACGGCTTTTCCAGTGCTGGCACGCCTGCTTGAAGAAAGGCAGATGCTCACAAGCAGTATTGGAACGCTGGCCCTGCTCTGCGCGGCCATCACCGATATCGTAGGGTGGTGCTTGCTGGCCTTTATCACTATGATCATTCATAGCACAGGCATTACTTCTGTACTGATGATGCTTGGACTACTGATCCTCTTTATCGTTGTCATGCTGGCCGTCGTTCGCCCTTTGCTGTTATGGTCTGACCGGCATCTTCGCTCAAAACCAACGCAACTGGTGCTGATCACGGTCCTGCTGCTTATGTCTGCTTATACAACCAATACGATTGGTATTCATCCTGTATTTGGAGCCTTTATGATGGGCATGATTCTACCGCGTCACACAAAGGCCTTCCAACAGGTGCAGAACATCGAGCAACTCAACACGATACTTTTCTTACCACTCTATTTCGTCTACAACGGCTTGCGAGTCCATATAGGGCTGATCAACTCGCCTGCTCTATGGCTGCTCGTCGCCCTGGTGCTAAGCGTGGCTTGTCTTGGCAAGATCCTGGGGGGAACGCTTTCCCTCAAACTCTTCGGCTCATCCTGGCATCAGTCTCTCACGCTGGGAACGCTGTTAAATACACGGGGATTAGTTGAGCTGATCCTGCTGAACATCGCCCTGGATCTAAAAGTGATTTCATCGACCCTCTTTGCAATACTTGTCATTATGGCAATCGCGACCACTATGATGGCTCCCCCACTCCTGTTCTTGCTTGGATACCACCAAACGAAGGCGCAAAAACAAGCAGAGCATGAAACAGCAGAGCATGAAACGTTGGAGCTATCCGAAAATAACGCCGTCTCATAGCTAACTATTATAAGACCCTTCACAACGGCGCTCTCGCGCCTACTGAATGCTTTGCAAACAGGCAACTTTCAAAGCACCCTGGCTGGAGCGGTGCTGGTAACATTGTTGCTAGCTTCTCAAGCGCGTTCAGTCAGCGAAGCGAATGGATAGCTACCGTTGTCTCCCTTTTGAAGCTTGCTCACCGGAGGTCCAATGAGTGATGTCGCTCCCATTGCCAATGCTGACATGCCCCTCGATACAACCAAATCTTCACGCTACGCACGCTACGTTTTTCTCATCATGTTCCTTATCAATCTTTTGAATTACATGGATCGGTTCGTTTTTACTGGTGCTGCCAATGTTATCGGTAAAGAGCTCCATTTTGGAATCGATCAGGTTGGGTTTCTGGCCTCAGCCTTTTTGATTGTCTATACGCTTGGTACGGTGCCTCTGGGCATCTGGGCTGATCGGGCCAAGCGTAAAAATGTAGTTGCGATCTGTATTGCTGTCTGGAGTATCGCGACGGCGCTGACGGCCCTGGCCGGGAATTTTCTCGCGTTATTTCTTTCGCGAATGATTCTGGGCATTGGAGAGGCCGGTTACTATCCAGCCGGTACCGCATTGATGAGCGATTATTTCAGTCGCAAGAAACGTGCTCGCGTCATGAGTTACTGGGGGGCAGGTGCCCTGATCGGTTTGATGCTTGGGTATATTATCGGTGGTCAGGTTGCTGGTATTTTCCCTGGTTCCTGGCGTTGGGCCTTTGTGTTTACTGGTATTCCTGGCTTGATTCTGGCCTGGTTAAGCTGGCGTTTACGCGAGCCACGCCGCAATCAAGCCGATGATGCCGAGCTTGAACTGGACCCGCACTCGCTTGCCAATGCGACCGAAATTGGAGATCCCCCACACGCGATTGTTGTGCCAAAGACTATTCTGGCCCAGTTTGGAAGTCTGCTACGGATCAAAACTATGGCAGTCTTAATCTTGATGCAGATCTTTGCTTTCTTTGTGCTTGGAGCGAATACGAGCTTTTTGCCGCTATTTCTTCAACAATCCGATGTATACGGGATGAGTTCGGGAGAGGCCGGTATTATTTCCGGAGGAATTATCGCGGTTGCTGGTATCGCCGGGTTGCTGTTAGGCGGCGTTCTTTCGGATCTTCTGAACAAGCGATATCCTGGTGCTCGTGTGCTCGTATGTGGAATTGGGTTCCTCATCGGTGCACCAACCTATGCCTTGTCCGTCATAACAAGTAGCCTGCCATTGTTTCTGCTGTGTTTTATCGTAACGGCGATGTTGTTGAATATTTATAATGGTCCCAGCACTGCTGCGACACAGGACGTTGTGCCTTCCGGGCTGAGAGCATCAGCGGTTGCGATCTCTCTCTTGCTGGCCCATTTGTTTGGTGATACCTTTGCTCCATCCATCGTAGGTGTTCTGGCTCATACGTTTGATCCGACACATGGCACGCACTTCGCGAATAATATGGCCGGACATGATTTACAATTGGCCCTGTTGATTACCTGCCCGCCTGGCCTGATTATCGCAGGCCTGATCGGCATTATCGGTTCTCGCTGGATGAAATCTGACCTGGCGTCTGCGGAGGCCGCTGAGA
>DASSXK010000210.1:0-10485 GCA_035703945.1 Ktedonobacteraceae bacterium
GCATTCTTGACGACCTGGACATGGGCGGGAACCTGCGCTATGAACTCCTCCAGCGAGATATCGTCCAGGAAGCGTTCGCCAGCATTATCCAGCATCACCTTTGGTAGCAATACGAGATCGCCCGGGGCGCCATTTTCTCGAATCGAATCCAGAATGTCCTGTCCGCAGAGCAGTCCAGCCACCGTGACCTGTTCTCCAAAGAATTTGTTGACCACTGGCAGCACCTGAACGTCCAGGTTCTCGATCTGCTGAAGATCGGCTTGAATCCCCTCAAGGATCGGACGCGCCATCTGTCCTGTAACGAGCGTCACCTTGCGTTTCTTCGACATAGCAGCGGGCAGGCGCTTTTTGCCCTTCTCCCACATGTCCAGCAGATAACGGGTCATACCAACGCCATTCTCAATCTGAGAATAGAAGCCGTAGTGGCGAGCAGGCGGAAAATCGCGCTTTGTCATAAAATACCACTCGTCAGAGAGGTAGGCAAAAGGCAGACCATCGGGATCTTCCTGCTCAAGCTGGCGCTGATAGGCCTCAACCTGATCGATGATCTGGTTGCCCTCTTCGGGAGTATAGTGGCGCAGCGGAGGCAGGTCGCCGGTCTTGATCATATTGTTATACTTGGTCAGCCCAACGGGTACAACCGAGATCGATTCGACGATTGGGCGCAGGGCCAGCAGATCTTCGATGCTGCGGTTGAGGTACTCGCCATCGTTGATCGTGGGCAGCAGCACGAGTTGGGTGTGGCAGTTCAGGTGCATCTCGCCGAGGCGCTTGATATGTCCAATAATATCGCCCGCGCGTGGACCATCGACAATTTTGCGGCGCATGTCGGGATCGGTGACATGGACCGAGACATAGAGTGGAGTCAGCTTCTGTTCGTCCAGGCGCTGCCAGTCCTGCTCTTTAAGATTTGTCAGGGTGATGAAGTTGCCGAACAGGAAGGAATAGCGGTAATCGTCATCCTTGATATAGAGTGAAGAGCGCATCCCATGCGGCAGGCCGGGCTGTGAGGAATAGCGTTCCGGCAGACCCTTAATAAAGCAGAAAACACATTTATTGGCGCACTGGCGAATAAAGGGAGCGGGCTCCTCACCAAATAGCACACCAAGACCTTCATCTGGCGTTTTGTTGATGATCGCCTCATGCTGCTCTTCCTGGCGACTGAAGCCCAGGGCCAGCTTCTCATCGGCTGCGTAAAAACTATAATCTACAAGATCACGAATGGTGTGACCATTGATTGTGTGAAGGAGATCCCCTGGTTGAATCCCCGCCTTGTCTGCAAGGCTTTCTGGCACGACCTCACGCACCCATCCATACATTTTTGGCATTGATTTATTTTTCCTTAAAGACGTTACCGAGAGCAAGAAAGCAAGAAAGCAAAAAGGCTGAAGTGCGACAAGGCTTTCTCTTGATTAAACTACTCACATAATAACGAAATTTGTACGTATTAACATTCCCGTTGGGAAAGAAGGACTAGAGACTTGCTGTAAAATCAAGCCCGGCCGGTGCGGCGTAGTGGGATGACCCGGGTTCGCGCGGCTGGCTCTATCTGAAATAAAAATATGGTAGGAGAAGTACCAGGCAAAGAAGAGAGCCATAGACCCGGCATCCCGAAAAAGTAGATAGGTTCCCTTGATTATAACCCTTGAGGGGCTTCGCGTCAAATTTCATCTACTGGAAGAACTTAAAAAAGGAGGCTCTAGAGCCTCCTTCATGCTAAATTGGGGAAAGCAACGCGTTGTATCGGCCTAGCCGAAGGGGTGACGGACGAGAATCGCGATAACCACGATCACGATGATCACGGCCAGCACGCCCAGGAATACCAGCAGGCTGCGGCGATTGACGGCTGATCTATCAATCTTCACTGCCCCGCGACTCTTGCGTAGCTCGGCACGGCGCTCTTCAAGCTGCTGACGGCGTTTTTCGAGTCGCTTCTGGCGGGGATTTTTGGAGTTAGCGGCCTCAAGCTGGCTCTGGGGATCGGTTCCCATGCGTCTGGTGCGCCGACGCATATCGCGGTTGGAAGACTCATACTGCTGCTCCGCTGGATTGACGCCACCTGGTGCCTTGGGTATTGTAGAGCGAGCGCCAGCGACGGCAGTGCCGCCAATTTGTGGGCGCTGGCTCCTTTTGTTGCCCCTGTTGCGGTTGGTCGATGGTGTCGTTTGTGGTGATGAGAGCTGAATCTGAGGGGCCGCAGCTTTCTTCTTCTCATCGTTTTTTTGTGAATTTGCTTTTGTCATCAGCTTATTTTTATCCTCTAGATTGGATTGGGCACGTCGCAGAAAAAGGTCTCGACAGAAAACTTGTCGCGCAGAAGTTCTCCAAGCGCCAAAATACCAATTTTCTCTGAATTATAATGGCCGGCGGCGATAAAATTGATGCCCTCTTCGCGAGCATAGGATTCAGTGGGTTCACCCACCTCACCTGTTAAATATGTATCACATCCCTGCGCGATGGCCTCCAGAAGATAGCCTTCGCCTCCTCCCGTAATCACACCCAGGCGTCGGACTGTGCGAGGGCCATAGGCATAAACCCGTGGCCGCCCGCCAGCGTGTATGGCAATGGTATCCACCAGATCTTCCAGGGTTAATCGCCTGGTGGTAGTACCGATCATACCAATCGGCTTGCCATTCATGGCACCCAGCGGTGTCTTCTCGGGTGTAAAGTCGAGACGTTTCAACCAGAGGGCATTATTGCCAAGCTCAGGATGAGCATCAAGCGGAAGATGATAGCCCAGCAGCGAAATATCGTGATCAAAGAGCAGCTTCAAGCGAGCTTTCATCATTGCGCCGATCTCTCTGGGCATATTTTGCCAGAAAAGGCCGTGGTGTACAATCAGCATATCCGCCTTTTTTTCGGCGGCGAGCCGAAAACATTCCAGATTTGCGCTGACTCCAAGCGCGATGCGAGAGACTTCGGGGCGTCCGATCACCTGCATGCCGTTGGGGCAATAATCTTTAAAACTTTCAATATTCAAATACTCATTGAGATACTCAACAATCTCATCACGGAGTACGCTCATGTATTCCCTTCTTGCTCTAGCAAGGTTCGCGCGATGCGCGTCGCCTCTTCCTTGTTATCAGATGAAAGCAGACCATCGATAACCAGGCCGAGCAAATGTTCTTTAATTGGTCGCAACCAGGGGCCGGGTCCACGGTCGAAGATCTGCATTAGCTCATTGCCATCGAGGGGACTTTTCAGCGGTACTCGTTTGGCATCTTCTTCGAGCATCTGGCAGCGCTCGCCCAGTTCAGCGACCCTGGCGGCGGCGCGAGAGACTTTATCCACCTTGTAACTGGTAATATCCGCGCGGGAGAGATCGAGCAACGTCTGGAGGTCCCCGTTGCTTTCCAGCATCAGGCGACGGACTGCGCCATCGGTCCAATCCGAAGCATAGGCGTTGACTCGCATATGGAGACGTACTACGCGAGAAACGCTTTCAATAAAATCTCGGTCAAAATGGAAACGTTTAAGGATGTCGCGGGCCATGTAGGCTCCGACGTCTTCGTGGCCGTAAAAATGAACCTTGCCATCCTCGACGCTTTTGGTGCGAGGTTTCGCGATATCGTGAAGAAGCGCGCTCCAACGCGAATTCAGATTGGGAGAGGAACGTTCCACGACGCGTAACACATGAGCATAAACATCTTTGGTATGTATCGCAGTTTTTTGCGCGTTCTGACTCACACCCAGGAGATCTCCCACCTCTGGAATGATCCAGGTGATCAGGCCCAACTCCACCAGGAGGTCCAGACCCTTTGCCGGATGGTGCGAGACCAGCAGCTTGTTCATTTCATCGCGAATGCGTTCGCGGCTGATCTTTTGCAGCTTTGAAGCCTGCCTGATAATCGAGCGGCGCGTTTCGGCCTCGATAGAAAAATCCAACTGGGCCGCGAAGCGTATCGCTCGTATCATTCGTAGCGGGTCCTCATCAAAGCGTTTATCCGGCTCGTTGCCCACGGCCCGCAGCAGATGCGCTTCGAGATCCTGCTGCCCACCATAGAGATCAATGAGCTGGCCGGTCAGTGGGTTCCGGGCCATCGCATTGATTGTAAAATCACGTCTGAGAAGATCATCATCCAGCACATTTCCAAAACATACTTCTGGCTTCCGTGACTCGGGATTATAGCTCTCGCTCCGAAATGTGGTGATTTCGATGATATCGCTGCCATAGTGGAGACGCACGGTTCCAAAACGTTCTCCAACCAGGACGACCGCGCTGGGGTTTGTAGGCATCACCAGGCGCTTGATCTCATCAGGCCGCGCATCGGTCGCGAGATCTGCGTCGTTGGTGTCTTCTCGATGAAGCAAGACATCGCGCACAGTTCCGCCGACCATGTAGAGTTGTTTGTGCTGTGCGCGAAATGCTTCCGCCAGCGTGATAATTATATCTAACATCGTAAAACTTTGTGTATCCGCTTCACTAAATTCGAATAGAGCTGTCATCTGATTTCCACTTCCATTAATGGGGACATTGTATCATGTCACATGCTCTTGATAAAGAGGCGAATGAGCCTTCTCTGGTCCTTCTGGCATACTTTTTCACCCCTATCCTTGCCCTTCATTGATTGTAATACCTCTTTTGTATGGTTATCTGTGAAATATTTGTCGCGATAAAGTTGTAAAATGCCTGCTTACTTTTAGCGATTTCTGTCCTATCCCCTTGACATAGAAAGCTTTTCTGTTTATGATTAGAAAAAATGTTCTATAAATATCAAACAGGAGAACTGAAGATGAGCACGGCACAGATCAAGCAGGTAAAATCTTCACCTCTACCCAGGGGGGCAAGGCATACCGACCCTGGGATTGAGCCGCCAAGTGAACTGATTCGCACTATAGTTCAGCCCTGGCCGACCGAGCTGGCAAAGACAGGGGGCATGACAGGCCCTAAGTCACAAACTGCCAGACGCCGAGCCGTTCAAAAACCTGCTCTGGCGGACGAGGGTGAAACACTCTATACCGTCAAGAAGAACAACAAGACCGGGAATCGGCCGCGTCCTGCGGACGCCGATGTTTCATCGCTGACGGATGCGGATGCCTTGTATGATGTGCATCCTCATACAAGTGCTTTGCGCTATAACTATCAAGCCTCAAAGCTGCATGATACGAACGAAGGCCCAAAGACCGAAACTGGCTTGTTTATTCAGAGGCGTCGTTTGTCGCCCACTTCACGCCCTGGTAACAGCGGGATGAGTTCAAAAGCCATCACGCCAGCGCACCTTTCGTTGAATAAAGTTCATTCCTCAGCGAAGCATTTTCCGATCTTCGTGCTGGTTGTTGGAATACTGGCGGCGTTAGCGCTTGTGGCCTCATTTAATCTGGTGAGCTCCTGGTGGCAGGTGCGGCAGGATGATATGCTCTATGGTCGTCCGCGAACTTCACAGTTGGATGCGGTTGTTGGACACAACGATAGTGCCCAGAATCCAACCCATTTTATCTTTTTGAATCTTAATCGACATGTAGAAATTATTGAAATTCCTGGTGGAGATGGTGCACATGCCCATATTTATCTTGGACCGGTTCTTTTTGGTGATAATCAGGATTTAACTCCGATTACCGGTACCGTTCGCGATGTCAACGGAGATGGAAAACCTGATCTTATTGTGCATATTCAACAGCAAAACATTGTGTTTATTAATGATGGGCAGGCCTTTCGTACGCTGAAGCCAGGCGAACGTGTCGTGCTTTAGGCAGATTGTACTGCGAAAAGCAGAAAGGCCTGCGGCTGATGAGCTTGTTTGATCAAAGACGTGCTGGTGAGGAGTACATAGTGCCGTTACTCCTCACATTCTCCTCTGGAAAAATAACTAGTCCGCGATAATTGCTTCGGCTTCGATCTCAACCAGCATGGCGGGATCGATTAAGCCGTTGACCTCAACCATCGTGGTTACAGGTTGAATGTGGCGAAAGGCATTCTTATGCGCTTTCCCAATTGCCTCCCAATTATTGATATTCGTAACATAAATACGGGTACGCACAACATCTTTTAAACTGGCCCCGATCCTCGTCAGGGCAGCCTCGATATTCTTGAGAGCCTGGACCGTTTGAGCATAGGGATCGCGTTTACCAACCAGTTCTCCACTGCTATCTGTCGCGGTAGTTCCCGCGACGAAAACCTGGTTGCCGACACGTACAGCCCTGGAGTAACCTACCTGTGTTTCCCAGTGGGTACCACTGCTAATCTGTTTGCGTTGCATTGGATTCCTCTTCATTCATTGAAGCAGATAACACGATTGTATCTATACATTCGCACATTGCATATCTGCTTACAAGCAAACGAGCGGTCATTTTATCTGACAGCCTGGCCGACGCTCAAAGCTAGCGATAAAAAATGGAAAATCGGCGGGTGTTTGCTACTTAATAAAGAAGTAGATGGTCAGACTGAAGCCTACGACGATGACGAAGATGCGCACAAACATAGGATTCAGCTTGCGGGCAAAATAGGCTCCGCCATACCCTCCAATGATTGCGCCGATAATCATGATTATCGCCTGCAACCAGAGAACCGCGCCCGCGATAATAAATGTCACAACGGCTACGCCATTGATAAAGCTGGTCAGCAGGGTCTTCAACGCATTCATCTCGTGAATATTATCCATCCCGATCACTTCCAGCGAGGCGAGCATCAGGATACCGATGCCGCCACCGAAATAGCCGCCATAGACCGAGATAATAAGCTGCATTATCGAAATCAGGATCATCGTGACAGGCGAAAGCTGCGCTTTCTGCTCAAATGAGGGCAGATATTTGCGGATTCTACTGGTCAGCGCTTTCCCAAATGTGAAGAGGAGCGTCGCCATCAGCAGCAGGAATGGGAAGAGGCTGGCAAAGGCCTGCTGGGGAGTAATCAGAAGCAAGATCGCTCCCAGAATACCACCGATGATACTGATCGCGCTGGTGAGAATCAGCAGAACGCGGTTTAGCTTACTAAGCTCATGCCGATACGCTCCCGTGCTTGCAACGGAGCCGGGCCAGAGTGCGACCGTGCTGGTCGTATTCGAGAATATCAAAGGAACGCCGGTTAAGTTCAACGCAGGCACTGTAAAAAAACTGCCACCGCCCGCGACCGAGTTAAGCGTCCCTCCCAGCAGGGAGGCGATGAAAAGCAGGAGAATGTGTAGAAATGTCATGTACAATCGATCCAATCGAGTTTAGAAGGTTGTTGAGGCTAGAAGGCCGCCTTGCAAAAAATAAATCGGTTGTCTTTAATTATATCATGCTTCCTGTGTTACCTTTTTCGGGGAGCTTCCTTGCCACGAACAAGCGAAGCAAAGATTGCCACCGCCGCAATACATGCACAGACCAGGAACGTTATCTGGAAGCTATGTATAAATGTGTTCTGCAAGGATTGAAGCTGGTCGCCGAATTTATTGGATACAAGCGCGGCCCCCGCAGCAGCGCCTCCCAGGCTGGTAAAGACCGCCCCGGCCAGGGCCACACTTACACTTTGACCGAAGACGCGTCCCGTTGCCAGGAAACCAGAGGCGCTTCCTTGCTGGTTGCGTGGCGCTGACCCCATCAGTGCGCTGTTATTGGGAGACTGGAAGATGGCCTGTCCTGCCCCGATCAGCATCAAACGCCAGACGATATCCAGAATCGAGCTTTGAGCATTGAGAAAACTGATCTCCACCAGTCCAATGCAGGCCAGTACCATTCCCCCGGCAGCCAGCCAGCGGGTCCCCATCCGATCTGCCAGGGAGCCACTGAAAGGCGCAATAATTGCGATTGTCAGAGGAAGTGGTGTGAGCAGCAAGCCGGATTCGACGCTGTTGAACCTTCTAAGCTCTTCCAGGTAGAATGGTAACATAAAGCTGACAGAGAACAGGGCCAGAAAATTAAGGACCAGGCTTAAATTTGCCGAGAGAAAGACGCGATTGCGCAGAAGCGAGAAATCGATAATCGGATTCTTGACACGATGTTCAACGATGTAAAAGGAGCCCAGGGAGATAACGCTGGCAGCAATCGTTCCAATCAGCAAGATAGATGTCCAGCCCCATTCCTGTCCAAAAGAGAGACCAAGCGTCAGGGCGACCAGTCCAACCGCCAGCAAGACCGCGCCCAGCGGATCAAATTTGCCAGCATTGCGTGGGACACGCTCTTTCAAATAGGAGATTGTAGCAAGCAGACCGATAATCCCAATTGGAACGTTGACGTAGAAGATCCAGCGCCAGCTAAAATACTGCGTGATCAGGCCGCCAAGTGTCGGGCCAACGCTAACGCCGAGTGAAACGTTGACCGCATTCAGGCCGAGGGCGCGACCTCTTTCGGATGGTGGAAAGGCGTTGGTGAGCATGGCCGGGTTGATTGCCATCAAGAGTGCTCCACCCAGACCTTGCAGCGCCCGTGCTCCGATCAAAAATAGCAGGGAGGGAGATAGTCCGCAGAGTGCTGAGCCAAACGTAAAGATGACCAGGCCCGCTATCCAGACCGGCTTGCGACCAATCATGTCCGCGAGCCGACCGGCTGTGAGCAGGACACCAGCGGTCACTACCAGGTAGACGATAATTACCCACTCGATTGCACCGCTCAAGGGGACGCCGAAATAACGTGCAATGGTGGGGAGGCTGATATTGACGATCGAAGTGTCAAGCGTTGCCATAAAAACGCCAATCGCAATGATGGCGAGCACAATCCATTTATTGGTCTGGTTTTGGACGACATTTTCCTCGGACGACTTTTGTGATGGCTGTGAGATTGTTGTATTGTTTGGGGCCTGAGGGTCTAGCGTTTTGGCGTCCGTTTGTTGGGCCTCATTCTGCTTCATAGATATTGTCCGTTCGTTTTCAAACTTATAGAACTGTGGTTTACTACACGTTGTTGAAAACTAGTATCTTCTCCTTCTGACATTCTTAACCACCCTAAAGAAAAGTAAGTCTATATCCCTTTATAATCAATACACAAGAATGAAGTTTCGTCAAACTGAAGGAAATACATCAGCAGATAGGGGAAGTGGTAGAGGCATATTGTTTGGAAAGAGACAGGAGCAGACAAGCTGGTCTGCCCCTTTGCTGAAACGTGGTAATTAGCGCAATGCTTGCTCATTCGCAATCTGAGTTAACTTATTGCGAACCTCCCATAATTCAGGATAAAAGGAATCCCGGAGCGTCTTGCCTAGCATCTCCATTGAAGTTCCACCGGTGCCGATAGAGCCGGGTCCTATCATCCGTTGTGCCAGCTTGAAGTGCTGCGTGCGGAAAATCTGAAAGACCTCATCATAATCCGTCAAGGCTTCCGCGAAAGCCAGCAACTGAGGATATTGATCTCCATGAATATAGACCGCCGTAAGCTCCACATCGAAATGGGCTAAAGCAGCAGTAAAATCGTCCCAGAGCAGAGGTGAGAGCCTCAATAAATTATGAAAACCTGGTGAATCGGTCCCTGCCCCATCGGCAAGCACCTTGCGGAATTGATGGAAATCCCAGGGTGTCATGCTCTCCAACATCCGTAGATTTGCCATCATCAAGTGTTGTGTATTAATAACGCGCTGCATATAACGCAGGGCAAGTGGAAAATCAAACCGCTTGAGCAACTCACGAATAGTCTCAAGTTCAAACGTATTCTCTTTCCACCAGAGTTCAAAGACTTGGTGAACAATTTGGAATAACAACTCATCGTGATGGGCGCGTTCACCTTCGGGTTTTTGTAGATGTAATAGCTCGGTCGTACGCAAATATTGTTCGTAGACCGTCTGCCTCGTCGTAGCTTTTATCGCAGGCTCTGGCATGATGGATTCTCCCTTTCTGACGGATAGATCACAAATAGGTTTTGCCATCCTCATCATACCAAATCTATAACCCTCACAAAAGCTTTTCCTGGAGCAAAATCTAATCTGGATCTCTCTCATTCCCTGTAATCTCGCCGCTGCCCTCGCATTTAGAGGCTGACCAGTATCACACTGACAATTACCAGGCCAAAACCCAGAAGTTTATCTGGTGTAACAGATTCATGTAGTATAAAATTTGCCAGAATCAATGTAATCCCAGGGATAATATAATCGCTGTAAGAGAGGCGAATGGCCCCGATTCGTCTGATCAGCCAGAATGTCAGGAAGAACGTAATGCAGCTACAAAAGACAACCATAAAGATCAAGGCCTTGATGGTGTCCCCATCGGGCTGTAGGGTCTGTCCATGTTCGAGGATCAGGCTGAACAATGCCAGAAAAAGACCGCTATAGAGAATCTGCCAGCTTGTCATCGCAATCACAGACATATGTTGATCGCTTTTCTTTGCAAGTCGCAGGCCAAACCCATAGATAGCCGCAGAAACGAGTACGCCCAATTCACCCAGAAGGGCAGGCGTATTGCCACCAAAGCTCAGCGCGTGGTTCCCAGCGGGAGGGAAAAAAGGAATATACCCCAGCAGCACAATAAGCAGACCCAGGGCTCCGACGAACAGGCTGAGGAGGAGTTTGTAACCGTGAACTTCGCCTCTATCCCTGAAAGCAAACAAAGCAGTAAAGATCGGTGTCGTTGACCACATCAGGGT
>DASSXK010000507.1:0-2486 GCA_035703945.1 Ktedonobacteraceae bacterium
GCGCCACAAATAACCTGTGTTCCACCCACGGCCAGGTAAGAGCTGGCATTGGCGGGGCTGCCACCCATCAGGTCCGCCAGCACCAGCGTTTCAGTTGGACCCCCAACCGAGGCGACGGCGGCTTCGATCTCGCTCCGCAGGTCATCCAGGTCCGAGGCGGGTCCCATCCCAATTGTCCGAAAATTCTCCTGGGGTCCGACGATCATCTCGGCGGCGTTCCTTAGACCCTCCGCGAGCTGACCATGTGTCACCAGCACAATCCCAATCACGCCTTGCCTCTCTTTCTCTTTAATACTCCCCCCGACGCGTGGAACGCGCCATTTTCCCCATGCACGCGTTCCACGCAAATAGAGCGTTAGGGTATCTACGCGGCAATCCCAAGAACGCCGGTCACGCTCAGAATAAATGCCACGACAGCCAGAATCAGCAACACCCAGACCGGTGAAAGCTTCAGACCGCGCAAGAGCCAGTAGGCCAGCGCAACCAGCAGCACTGGAATCGCAAAGGGCAGGATCTTATCCAGCACGCCCGTTTGAACCGACACAACCTGCGTTTTGGTCTGCTTGACACCGTTAATCACAGCCGTCACGGTCTGCTGATACTTCAAAGGCGTCGTCACGGACGAAAGGATGCTGGGAATAAACCCACCAATCACGATCAGACCCATCATCGTGACCATCTCGGTAATCTGTGTAATTCGGCCCGTGCCAGAGACCTCTTTAGCAACATTGATGCCCTGGCGATAACCAAACCAGTATTGGGGAACCATAATCCCAACCAGGAAAATACTGGTTGCCAGCATCAAAAAGGGTCCACCATAGTTGCCTGCCATCGCCAGCGAAGCGGCAATGACAGCCACGATTGGACGCAACAAAACACCAATGAAGGTATCGCCGATACCCGCCAGCGGCCCCATCAAACCAACCTTCAGGCTATCGACGACCCCGCCCTCCTTCTGGGCTTCGAGCGCGACGGTCGCTCCAAAGATCTCGGGCGAGCCGATATAGTTATTGGTATTATAAAAGACGAGGTGTCGTTTCATCGCGGCGATGCGCTCTTCTCGATTGGGATAGACGGCATTGATAACCGGCATCATCGAATAGAGATAGCCAAGCCCCTGCATCCGTTCGTAGTTCCAGGACCACTGGAGCGTGATCAGGTGCCGCCACATCGCCCGGTTGAGGACGGAGCGCGAAAGCTCTGTCACCCCACCAGGGCCACCGTTGTCGCCATTGCCAGCAACCTCTCCACCATCTACAGTTGCGACGGGAGCGTCGTTGGTTACTTCAGTCACCTCTCCATCAGAAGACGTTGATGTGTGTTCGAGTTGATCAGACATTTGCGGCACTCCTTGGTTGCAATTTGTTGAACGTAAAGCCGATCGCAACTGCCAGCAGAGCGATCCCCGTCAATGGCAGACTCAAGTAGGCGAAGAAAATAAAACCGAACAGCAAGAATGGCCAGTAACGTTTCAACGGCAACATACTCAGCAACAGCGCAAAGCCCAGAGCTGGCAAGACTTTACCCGCGACGGTAATTCCGGTAATCAACCAGGCTGGTGAGGCATGAATCAAGGACTGAATCGGTCCGGCCCCCAACCAGAGTGCCAGGAAGACCGGAATGGCGCGGGTCAGTCCCCAGGGGATCTGTCCGAGCAGGTGCATGGCTGTAACGCCTCGCTCGTTGCCCTCGCTGGCATAGTGGTCAGCACCATGAATAAAAACGGTCGTCGTAGCACGTCCCAACACATCCATCTGCGTCATTAGCAAAGCGGTAGGGATCGCGACGGCCAGGCCAACGCCGACGTTATTGCTCAGCGCTCCGATCGCGGTTCCCACGATACTACCCGTCAGAAAATCGGGGATCGTGGCCCCGCCATAGGTCCATTGTCCAAGCGAGATCAGGGTCAGGGTCGCGCCGATTGTCAGTCCCAGCGGAATATTTCCAACAATAATACCCGTTACAAAGCCAGAAACGAGGGCCTCTTGAAACCAGAAGCCAGGGCCAAGCCAGAGCACAATACTGATGTATGCCCAGATGGCCAGGACCAATGAGATGCCAATGGAATACCCTTGCATTGCCTTTTCCTTTTCTTTTACGATTGTCCTGTCAGAGGATGAAATCCTGCCTCAACATCGGGTCAGCCAAACCACTCCAACGCGCTGAATCCCTCCTTTCTGGTTACGCTCAATTCAAAGCGTTATGTCAAGCAAAACAGCCTGCTTGTAGCATATAAAGTTTGACAACACTCTGAGTTTCCCGGGTAAATACTTCAAACCGATAAGTTATGGTTGAAAGATATGCCGTCTAGATGTTCATACATGTTGCGACAAGCAGATTGTTGGCAATAAATAGTGAGCACGTGTCGTGAATCCAAATAAGCTGGCAACTCAAAAATATCAGCCAGAAAAATAGACGGTCGGCTTTGAATCAGTAATCTCGCCTTTTTCGACGGGAAACTGGATCTCGGTCAGATAGGCACTGAG
>DASSXK010000650.1:0-3696 GCA_035703945.1 Ktedonobacteraceae bacterium
CATCCTCCTCTGTTGGTTCATCTGGACTGGTAAAGGCAATCTGCCCACCTCCAGGGGACCAGGCAAAACTTTCGACCGATTTCTTATTGGTCGCAGGTGTCAGGGGACGAGCCTCACCACCATCGACAGAAATAAGGTAGAGTTGGTTAGTCCCTCGCGTGGCTCGATCCGAAAGAAAAGCAAGCTGGCGACTATCTGGAGACCAGTGGGGCTGTGAATCCAGTACTTCGCCACGTGTAAACTGGCGTGGAGGCTGTGATCCATCGGTGGTGGCAATCCAGATCGAAGAGGTTGGGTGCTCGCCTGTTTTGCTCAGGGGAACCAGGGCATAGGCAACGTATTTTCCATCGGGCGAAAGCTCTAGAAAACGGGGTCTGGTGGCATCAACAATCATTTCGGCTGTAAGTTCTGTCATATGCTCTCTTCTATTATTCCAGACTACTATCAAAGGATCTCCATAACAAAAAGATTCTTTTCATTTAAGCCCGATATACCTCAGGAAAAGCATCCCAAAGAAAAAATAATGCCGATCTACTTAAAAATTGTCTCGTACTTCTGATAGAATTCTGGTTTAAGGATACCATAGAAATGCATATCCTGGCGAGCGCCGTTATGGACCTCGTGCTGGCGCAGAATACCTTCCTTCACAAAACCAACACGCTCCATCATCCGTTGGGAACGCAGATTGAAACCAAAGACCTCGGCATAGACGCGTTCAAGGTTAACCACTTTGAAAGCAAAATCCAGCATGATACGTAACGCCATGCTTCCAATCCCACGACCCTGAAGCTGCTTCTCGCCAACCACAATCCCTATCGCTGCCATCCCTGCTTCCTTATCAATTCTCGCCAGTTGAATATAACCGACAAGTCTACCCTCAAAGACAATGACAAACAACTTCTGATTTGGATTGGGATCGCTGATCCGCCGCCCATATCGCTCTCTGAAGGCCTCATGCGAAACCACTGGCACCCACCCACTATTCAAGGACAGCTCAATATCATACTCCCAGGTATAAAACAGCTCAATATCATCCAACTCCATCGGACGAAGCGTTACATTTTCGCAGGTAAACATAGCCTCAACTCCTCTTCTAAGCAGGCAATCGAACATGAAGGCGCTCGAAGATTTACAATCACAACGAGAGTCTAACAGAAGGGAGATTTCGACTCAAGTCTCCTTGCACGCAAGAAGCGGTAAATGCCCTGAAGTCTGGTTTTACAGGAAGAGATAGGGTATGATTCATTTTTTTGCAAAGGAATCTGCTCATCCCTGGAGCGAATTTCTTCGATCTTCCAAAAACTGGTCCAAAAACCACCCCATATTTGGAAAAAATGGGATCAAATAGAGTAGACAAAGAAAACAAAGACGTTCTTGTGAATTGTCCTTCTTCAACCTCCCGCAAAAAAATGAACGACACCCGAAGGGATACATGCAGCGTTTATACATCCTCTCCCTCTTCTTCCTGTGATACAAAGGGGATGGATTCATGCTCACTGTCAGGCTCTATGCGCGAAAGCCGGAGCAAGGGTAGCCCTAAATCACGAATTTTGATCAGCACTCCATGCAGAGCGGTTTGATCAACGATTGGGCCAGTGAGAATGGTTTCCCCGCTGTCCACCAGAGTGATGGTCATTCCATCAAACCACTCCGACCATTCACTATCAAGATGCCCATTGATGACGATTTGGTAGACCTCGTGCCGACCAGGTTCGCTTTCCATTCCTGTTCTCCTTGCTCTTCTTGCTCGTTCACCGTCAAGGGACCCTCCTGGTCAGCCCTTCAGCTCACGCCTCACTTATGAGTTGCATCATCTCAAAGCATACGATAGATAGACCAAAAAAATGGGAATATCAGTGCCTGCATGAAAAATCACAGGCACAAGCATACTTCTCGATTTTTGCATCAGATAGCCCAGAACCAATCCCTGGATCAGCGCAATTGCGAGAAAAATCGGCAGACTCCGGCTATACTGGACCTGTACATGGAACGAGGCGAAAACGATGGCGGCAAGCACATTAGAAGACAATGGCCCCAGAAACTTGCCATACTTTTTCAGGAAGAGCCCTCTGAACCATAATTCCTCCCTGAGACCATTGCAGAGCACGAGAATGAGGAGTGCTGGTGTAAGTGCCAGAAAGCGTGAAAGGGTCACTCCATTATTTGGAAAGAATGACTTGCTGAGTCCGAACGCGGCCAGGAGAAAGAATATCAGGAAGCCGATGATGCCGACAACAAGCCACCTCCAACTCTTCACCCTGTTGATAAAGAGAGCGCTCAGGTCATTTCCCGAGGCCATTGTGAGAAGGATGATCGGTAGAACCAGGCTGAACGTTGCAAACAACTGTGCGAGAACGGTCCCCAGAACGGTGGAAGCGAGAGGATTATGTACATTGGGAGTCTCGTGCAGAACGTCATGAACGAACCACTGCTGAAGCGGACTAATCGAAACATCTCCCAGAAAACCTGCGAGGGTGAAGATAAAGAAGGCGAAGGGAATCTCCCAGTATCTCCTCAGGCTCTCGCTCTTCCTTGCGAGGACTGCGGCTATCAGGAGCAAAGCAGCGAAACCCAACAAAAAGGAATCCTCAAGGATGCCTGTAGGTATCAACGAGACGCTCACTCGATAGGCCAGGCCCGCAGCTAAACAGAAGGCAGCGAGTACGGAACGCGAGATGAGGCTCGTAGATTCCCTGGTGACAATCACATTGCTAGTCATCGGACCTCTCCTTTTGTATCGCCGCCCTTTCGGCGGCCTGAACAATTCACCAGATAACCATTCACTTCGCTGACTGAACGCGCTTGTGAAGCCAATTGCATTGTTGCCCGAAGCGCTCCAGGCTCAAGCGTTCCAATGCTGCCTGCTTGCAAAGCGTTCAGTAGGCATGTGAGCGCCGTTGCGACGTGTCTTGTCATGGCACGGTATTCTGAAAAGCAGTGTAAACGATGTCCAGGTGGGTTAGCACCCATCAAAGGGTGGGAAAGGGGGTGGGTTTTTCCTGGATAATCAGCAGGATGTTACACGATGTTGAGTTCACTGGCCCGCGCAATGGCTTTCGTCCGGCTCTCCACCTGGAGCTTGCCGTAGATCGCATTGATATACCATTTCACGGTGCTCAGAGCGATCACGAGCCGGTCGGCGATTTCTTGATTGGAGCATCCAGCGGCGATCAACCGCAGTATCTCCAGTTCGCGTTCGCTCAATGGTTCTCTGAGCAATTGGACTGTAGGCTGCTGAATCGTGACAGAAGGGTGGGTCACGTCCCTGACATGCTCTCTGCCCAGCAATGCCAGAAGTTTTTCTTGATAGTCCGTCGAACCTGACCGATCAGTGCGACGGCGCACCTGTAAGAGCAGCCGTGCCATCGGTGCCCCTTCATCCACAAAGAGGCGGATGTAACCCTCCGGCTCGGCAAGTGCAAGTGCTCGCGAGAGCCGCTCTATGGCCTGATCCACCTCGCCGGAAGCCTGTAAAGCCTCGGCTTGTAGCATCAGAAGCTCAATCATGCTTCCCATGCGTCCCTGCGTCTCTGCCAGATGCATCAGGTTTGTCAGCCATTGTACTACCTCGTCGAGCCTATGCTGCGTCATGAGGACACGTACCAACGTCAGGTATTCACGCTCGCGCACATGGTTAAGTTCCTGGTCAACGCTGAGCCCGGAGCTCTTTACCCAACCAAGGGCGGCAGCCTCATC
>DASSXK010000745.1:0-7804 GCA_035703945.1 Ktedonobacteraceae bacterium
ACACTGGCTGGATGAAAGGATTCTGTAATTATTATGGATTAATGCTTGAATAGCGCCCTCACAATTTTTTATTATTCCGCAGTTTTTCGCTTCTATGTGTATAGGCATGTTGTTGTTGTGGTGTGAGCAGCGAATGCATCAAGAAAGGATGTATCAGTGATAGTGGTAAAAGAAGACAAAGGGAGTGCGTCCAGCCGGTTTGATCTTGAGGTTTGGAGAGAGAACTGGCATATTTATAATCGAATCCTCAAATTGCTGCGACCCCATAAGCTTTCAACTTTTGGTACGATCGCCTGCCTGATTCTTTCCACGGCCTTTTCTTTGATAGTTCCCTGGCTGCTGGCCTGGGTCGTCGATGTCGGTGTAAAAAGTGGACGTTTTACCGACCTGATGATTGCAGCTGGCTTGATTCTGGT
Organism: Ktedonobacteraceae bacterium; assembly: GCA_035703945.1. Lineage (GTDB taxonomy): Bacteria > Chloroflexota > Ktedonobacteria > Ktedonobacterales > Ktedonobacteraceae > DASSXK01. Next base: position 417 of record DASSXK010000745.1, read on the forward strand.
CACAAGTTCGTTGCGTGGTCTTTTTGCCTATGGTCAGGGATATTTATCGCAGGCCGTTTCGTGTCTGGTGGCCTATGATCTGCGCGATCAGATCTATGATCACCTGCAAACCCTGAGTTTCTCATTTCATGATGATTCTGAAACGGGTCAGTTGATGTCGCGTATGACCGTCGATATCGAGGCCGTGCGTAACTTTCTCCCCTTTGGTCTGATGCGCGCCTTGATTGCGCTGGTGACCTTTGTGAGCATTACGGTCATTCTGGTCTGGCTGGATTGGCGACTGGCGTTGGTGACGATGCTGTGTGTCCCCTTGATCGCTTTGCTGGCTTACCAGGTGGCCCGACGCCTGCGGCCCCTCTGGCTGAATGTCCAAAATGAAACGGGTGCGCTGGGAACGGTGATGCAGGAGAGCCTGAGCGGTATGCGTGTCGTCAAGTCTTTCGCACGTGAGCCGTTTGAGATCGATAAGTTCGACACCAAAAATCGCGAGTTGCGCGAGTTGAATATGAGCGCAATGCGTCTATCAGCCTGGAATCAGCCGATGATGGTCTTGATGCTGAATATTGTGACGGTCCTGGTGATCTGGGTTGGTGGTGTGTCTGTGATTGGTCATCGGTTGAGCCTGGGAACGCTGGTCGCGGTGGTGCAGTATGTGTTGCTGTTGGGCACGCCGGTTCGTACCTTTGGCTTTATGATTACCTGGTTTATGCGTGGCCTTTCCGGCGGAAGCCGCATCTTTAGCGTGCTGGATACGCAGCCGGAGATTCAGGATAAGCCCGATGCGCTGGCACTTGCGAATATTGAGGGGCGCGTCCAGCTTGAGCATGTTTCCTTTGCCTATGGCAAGGGACCTGAGGTGCTGCACGATATCTCTATTGATGCCAGGCCGGGCCAGGTGATTGCCCTGCTGGGAGCGACCGGTAGTGGTAAAAGTACGATCCTCAACCTCTTACCACGTTTCTATGATCCTCGGAGTGGTTGTGTGCTGATCGATGGGCATGATGTGCGGGATGTGACTCAGGCTTCGCTACGTCGCAATATCGGCCTGGTGCTTCAGGATGTCTTTCTGTTTAACGCGACCCTGCGCGATAATATCGCCTACGGCGTCAGGGATGTAACTGAAGAGCAGATGCTTGCCGCTGCCAAAATCGCCCGCGTCGATGATTTTGTGAATATCCTGCCCGATGGCTACGATACCTGGGTGGGCGAGCGTGGCGTGACCCTCTCCGGTGGCCAGAAGCAACGTGTGGCGATTGCGCGTACGCTGCTGCTGAATCCCCGTATCCTGGTGCTGGACGATGCGACTTCAAGTGTGGATATGGAGACGGAATTCTTGATTCAACAGGCTCTGGAGGCCGTTATGCGTGGCCGCACAACCTTTGTGGTGGCTTCACGTTTGCGCACGATTAAGAGCGCGGATCAAATTCTGGTGCTGGATAAAGGCCAGATTGTCGAGCGCGGTACGCACGAGACGCTGCTGGCGAAGAATGGACTCTATACCGGCCTTTATGATCTCCAGTTACGCGAGCAGGAGGAGTTTGAGGCCCGGACCCTGGCTGCCGGACGGCACAGCCAGTATAACGGCGATGCGAAGGATCAGGAAGCCGGTCGGGCGAATCTGCAAGGCCGATCGTGCGATCAGCAACAGGAGATTGCGCAATGAGTAGTAAATACAGTTCTTACCAGACCCACAAGCAGCGCAATCGTTGGCGCGAGAATCGTCTGGCCGATTCCGATGAGGATACAACCAGGAAATTTGATTGGCGATTGGTTGGCAAATTTAAGCCGTACTTCCTGCGCTATAAGGGAACGATGTTTCTGAGCATCTTCCTGATGCTGCTCTATACAGTGTTTAACCTGTTGAATCCGTTTCTGATCGGGTTGGCAATCGACCAGTACATCACACATAACGATCTAAACGGGTTGATGATTATTGGGATTATCCTCTTGCTTGTCAATGTCGGGATGTGGCAGTCGCAGTACTGGCAGGTCTGGACGATGTCCTGGGCCGGGCAGCAGATGCTCTATCACCTGAGCTCGGATATGTTTGAGCATTTGCAGGCCCTTTCGTTGAGCTTCTACGATCGTACCCAGATTGGACGCGTGATGTCGCGCCTGCAAAGTGATATCGATATTCTGGAATCGATGTTGAGTTCAGGGTTGCTTTCGATGTTGGGATCGCTGGTGGCGCTGGTCGGGATTATTGGCACGATGATCTTGCTGAATGCTGGCCTGGCACTGCTCTCTTTTACAGTCCTGCCAGTCATGGTGGTGATCGCGGGCTTCTGGCAGAAGCATGCCCAGCGGTCGTTCCGCCTGACGCGTGGCGCGATTTCGATGGTGAATGCCACGCTTCAGGAAAATATCTCCGGCATGCGGGTCATCCAAAGTCTGGCGCGTGAGGGTCGCAATCGCTCGGAGTTTGTTGAGCTGAACGCCTATAACCGTGATACAAACCTGGAGGCCAGTCAGGTTGCGGCCCTGATTCTGCCTCTGGTTGAGGTCGTGGCGGCCGTTGCGATCGTCTTGACGGTCATTTATGGCGGCTACCTGGTTTCAAAAGGTCAGTTGTTGATTGGAGTGCTGGTCTCGTTTACGCTCTACATTAACCGTTTCTTTGATCCGATTCGTGATTTGAGCCAGCAATATACGCAGTTGCAGCGCTCCGGGGTGGCGGCAGAGCGTATCTTCCAGATCCTGGGTGTTCCGGCGGAGATCGTTGATCGACCCGATGCCGCCGAACTGCCCCAGGTGCAGGGAAGCGTCGAGTTTCGCAATGTAACCTTCGGCTACAGCAAGAATCGACCTGTGCTGCATGGACTTGATTTGAAGATCAAGGCCGGCCAGACCATCGCGATTGTCGGACCAACTGGCGCAGGCAAAAGCACGATTGCTGGCCTGCTGGTGCGCTTCTACGATGTGCTGGATGGGACGGTGCTGATCGATGGGCAGGATGTGCGCGAGGTTACTCAGCAGTCTCTACGCAGCCAGATCGGCGTGGTGCCACAGGACCCGTTCCTGTTTACCGGCACGATTCGTGAGAATATTCGCTATGGTCGCCTTGAGGCCAGCGATGAAGAGGTCATTGCGGCCGCTAAAGCCGTCGGAGCGCACGATCTGATTGCGCGTCTGCCAGAAGGATACGATACCTTGATTCGCGAGCGCGGTCGCAATCTCAGTGTCGGCCAGCGGCAGTTGATTTCGTTTGGGCGAGCACTGCTGGCCGATCCGCGCATCCTGATTCTGGATGAGGCGACGGCCAATATTGATACCTTTACCGAAGTGCTGGTTCAGCAGGGTCTGCACCGCTTGTTGCGTGGTCGTACGGCGCTGGTCATTGCCCACCGACTTTCGACGATTAAGGGTGCTGATAACATCGTTGTGCTTCAGGCCGGGAATATCATCGAGCAGGGCACGCACCAGCAACTGTTGGAGCAGGAAGGCTTCTATGCTTCGCTCTACGCGATGGGTTTCCGCCACGCGACGACCGAGGTCGAGGCTGTCTAAAGTTGATGTTACAATCAATGTGTTGAATCTTTGTAAGAGTGGTTGCCTGCTGAATGGCGACCACTCTTTCAACAGGCGCGAGAGCGCCGTTGTGAAGTGTCTTGTAATAACAGTCTATTCAATTCGTTGACTGAACGCGCTTAAGCAGCCTGCAATATCCTTGCCAGGATCTTCTCCAGATGGGGAGATTCCTAAACTGCCTATGAGGAAAGCGTTCAGTAGGCGCGAGAGCGCCGTTGCGAAGTGTCTTGTAATAACTGGGCGTTTGAAGAAAGGTTGTGACTGACAATGGATTTACAGAACAAAGTCGCGCTTGTGACCGGCGGTGGCACTGGCATTGGCCGGGCAACTTCGCTTGCGCTGTCAAAACGAGGCGTGGCGGTTGCGGTAAACTTTTCACGCTCTCAGGCCGAGGCTGATGAAACGGTTCAGTTGATCAAGGAGCAGGGTGGACGGGCTATCGCGATCAAGGCCGATGTCTCGCAGGATAGCGAGGTGCGGGCGATGGTCGCGGCGATTGTACAGGAATGGGGCACCGTCGATCTGCTGGTTAATAATGCCAGCATTACGCGTCACATTCCGATCAGTGACCTCGAAGCGGTCACGGATGATGCCTGGGATGCCTTACTTGATGTAAACGTAAAAGGGATGTTCTACTGTGCACGGGCCGTCGCTCCTTTGATGAAGCAAAAGAAGCAAGGGGCTATCGTCAATGTTGGGAGTATCGCGGGACTTACTGGCGTCGGCTCCTCTCTGCCCTATGCGGTTTCTAAGGCGGCGGTTCATGGTTTGACGAAATCGTTGGCGCAGGCTCTGGCACCAGAGATCAGAGTATCTAGCGTGGCTCCGGGAGCGGTGATAACAAGATGGTGGGCGGGAAATGAGGAGCGGATGAATGCCTTGAGCCGACATACGCTCCTGCAACGGCTGGCAGCTCCCGAAGATATCGCCACCCTCATCTGCGCGGCTTTGGAGCAAGAGGCTATGACCGGCCAGATTATTACGGTTGATAGCGGCCAAACGCTCTAGCGGCAAAGTCACTGCAAGACAATTCGTTCAGGTTCTGGCAGATCTATTTCGGCGTTTACTGTTGGGTATTTATCACCAATATGATCTGTTTGGGGTCCTCTGGCAGAAGATTGCCAGCCCCGGTGATGGTCGCTTTGCTAACTCCATTCTGGGTGATGAGTATGTTCTGAGCATCCTGGGGGTTTTTGCCAAGGATGCTCTGGATAATAGCTTGTTTCTTACTATCACTGATCTGATAATTCCAGATCCCTTGCGCCAGGATATTCAGCTTGATTGCATTGTTTGCATCCGGGGCAGAGACGCTTACAAGCGAGGTATCGATCTGGCCGACAAGCTGATAGCCACCATTTGCGTTGGGGTGGTCGATACTGTTCTGTAAATCCAGCCGGGCCAGGTCATTGGCCGCGCTCAAATTGTAGGTTTCGGCCAGGCAGGTGATGGTACCCTTTACCGTTACGCTATCTGCCAGATCTCCAACGTTGTGGTTCTGGGTAAAGGCTTGCTGACATTGTGGATCGCCATCAATATTTTCTCCGTCCTGAACCTGCGCCTGAAACTGCTTCTGTATCCCTGTAAGCAATTGGTCGTTGAGGGCCCTGGTGGCGCTATCGATATCCTTCTGTTTGACTATTTTTGCACTTGTATCGTTCACGCCTCCAGAAAAGGCGACGGGATTTTGGATGGTGCCACTACCAGTGCATGTGAGGTTGAGAAATTGTTGCCCGACCTGGATATTTTGCAGTTGGTGTCTGCCCGCGCTGCTGTGAATGGAGGTGACTGTACCCGGCGTTGGGCTGCCCGTCCCTGTGAGCGGGGGTGGATTGCCCTGGTTCAGGCAGGTGTTGAGATCCAGGGCCGGGATATTGCCGGTCAAGCCGGTGCTGGCTGCGTGGGCATTCACTGTAATGCTTTGCAGCGCTGGAACCGTTGTGGCGGGATCTATGACAATCTGGATGCCGCTGGTGCTGGTGTAGGTAGTGCCTGCCGCCAGTTGGATCGGACTGCTTGTGGGATTGACCAGTTGTAGTATTCCATCTGCCTGTTTGCCAGGGATGGTGCTTGGCACGGTGATCGTCGTCGTTTGTGATTGCATGGGTGATGTCGCCTGAAGCAAGCGGGCGCTGACCTGGTCTTTTGTACTGTCAGGTGTGCCTGGAACGGCGGTGATCCCAAAGGTGTTTTTGAATGTGGTGTTTGGCAGGGTAAGTGTGATTGTGACCTTTGAGGACACGACTGCTTTGGGCGTTGCTGTGACGCTTGGTTTTGCTGCCCAGACCTTGATTATTTGCTGAACAATTGCTCTGGCTTTACCAGGATTGAAATAGAAAAGGCCCGCCGCGCTTCCCATCAGGAGAAGCAAGAGCAGCAGGATAACGATAAATGGCAAGCCGCTTCTTCGCCGTTTGGCTGGTTTGAGTATATACCCTGGTGGAAGCGGCGTGCCTGGCATAAAATATGGGTGCATTATTTGCACTGGCGGTTGGACTGAAGGGGCGTTTTTCTTGTTGTGGCGTGTTCGGTCCTTGCGATCAGGTGGGTGGGGAGCAGGTGATTGCGCCAGCGAGGTTTGCATGGATGAAAAAGACGCAGCGGGATAGAGACCTGCGGCGTGGGCTGTGTCCAGGTTTGTGACTGATTGGGGTGGATTATTGCCCAGGCTTACTTCGCGAACAGCAGGCTTGCTGTGGTTAACTGGCGGAACGGTCGTTTTTGGACGGCCGGATGCGTTGTTGATGTTTACAGTCGAACGTTCGCTAATATCTACTTTAGACTTGGATGTAGCTATGTTTGCTGGAAACTCAATCTCTGCCATTGTGATGGTTGGCCGCTCAGTTGTATCAATTGTATAATTGGGATCGTGGATCAGCTTCGTTGATTGGTGGTCAAGCTGGTCTTCGAGCTCTTGAGCTTGCTGATCGTCTGGTTCCTTCGGCTCAAGTTCAAGGTCTGAAGCCTCTGGCTCGGCTTCCTCATTTGTATCAGGCTTTGCTTCCTGAGAAGTTTCAGGTACTGCATTGGCTTCCTGCTCGTGGGGATCAGCGGCAAGGATTGTCTTATAGTCATCATTTTTGTCGGTAAGGGTTGAGGCTTTCCCTGATTTGGCAATTGCTTTTACAGGGGTGGTGGCGTCTTTGTCAAATAGGGTTTCGGCATCATCTGGGGACGCTTCTTCTGTTTCCTCTGTACCTGGTTGGCTGGCTGGGGTTGATGCTTGCTCGTCAGCTTGCTGACTGGCTGGGGTTGGCTTCTGTTCATTGGCGGAGCCGAGTATAGTTGCGTATTCGTTATCTTCTGTTCTCTGCTTGCTCTCTTTGGTTTCTTCGGTATTAATCGCAGGCAAGATTGGCGAGGTGATGTTGGGTGTAACTTTGGGATCGGGCGACTGGATTGGAGCGGTTGGCTGATCGGTGTTTGGGGCGACGGTTGCGCTGGTCTTTGTCTTTTCGATTGTGGTGGAAGTAACTCCATTTATGGTTGAGAGGTCTTCAATCTGAGATCCGGCATAGGCTGCTGGAAGTAGAGACATTCTTGCTGGATCAATTGTACGGCTGACGTTTTCAAATGCTTCGGCAAAGGCTGTAACCGATGCGAAGCGCTCCTGGGAGTCCTTGGCAAGTGCGGTAAAGACAACCCTCTCTAACTCGATTGGCAGACCGGATACGCGCTCGCTCAGAGAAGGGGGCGGGATTAGAACGTGCTGGCTGGCGATTTCGGTGAAGGAGCCGCTAAAAGGTAGCTCGCCACAAAGCCACTGGTACACGATGACTCCCAGGGAGTACTGGTCGCTGGCGGGACGTGGCTTCCCTTCCAACTGTTCGGGGGCCATATATGAGACTGTTCCGGCAAATTCC
>DASSXK010000046.1:0-6171 GCA_035703945.1 Ktedonobacteraceae bacterium
GGACTGCTTGAGACCAGCAAAGAAATGGTGATGGACAACTTATTATTATTATTATCGATCAGATTTAGCACGCCAGTATAGTTGCCAGGAGCCATGCCAGCACTTTTGACCAGGATATGAAGTGTTCCAGGGGTCATGCCATTTGTGCTGGAGAGGGTTAACCAGTTGCCGCCACTTGTAGTGGAGCTACTGGCAGTCCAGAGCATCGAGGATGCACAATTGGTAGAACTGGTAATGTAGAGTGGCTGATTAGCCGTCGTGGGTTGTTTCCCTCCCAAATTGAAGGAGAGGGAGCTGTCCGAAGCATGCAATGAGCATGTTGGTTGGATAGTCAGACTAACAAAAATTGTTTGAGAGTTATCTTGTACCGGCAAGCTTCCGCTGGCGCTCAAGTTGATGCGGCCTTTATATGTGCCCACTGGCAGGTGAGCTGGATTAATACCGATCTGGATCTGCTGATTATTTCCGGCTGTGACCTGGCCGCTACTACTGGTGGTATAGAGCCAGGAGCCACCAGTATCTGTGATTGTGTTGAGATTCCATTGCAGATCGCTACTTCCCGGATTGGCGATTTGGAGTGTCTGTGTCGCTGGAGCAGCCCCGTTCGGGGAAGCCGTGAACGACATTACCGGAGGTGAGACCTGGAAGATCGCCCCGTTGCTTGGATTGAAGGGAACTACACGCATCTTGATGGATATGTTGGCCTGACCGGCATTAGACATAATTTTGAGATTCGCATGGTAGTCGCCTGGTTGTAAGTTGGTTCGATTGGCCGCAATCACGAGTCCCGTGTCTGGATTGTTGCGGGAGGCATCCGAAGAACCTGGCGGGCTGAACTGCAACCAGGGTTGATCAGCATGGGCATGCCAGGAGATGCTACCTCCACCTGAATTGGAAAGGATAATAATTTTGGTGCTGTTGGTTGCCGGATCGCCCGGGCCAAAATCGAGTGTACTGGCCGATAAGACCAGATGCGGGGGTCGCCCCAGGAGTCCATGACCATTGATATATAGATTGAAGTAGGTAACTTTGTGGAGAAGTGAATCTTCGGCATATATTTTATGTGCGCCGGCGGACCAGTTATTATCGATCCAGGCCGTATCTGAAAAATTGCCCCGGCTATCCGTTTGAATGAGATTCTTGCCGGCGGTATCAGAAAGAGGAATAATATTATCGCGGGTCAGGCTAATTACATCGCCAGGGCTGAAATGGCTGCCCCTTAAAGAGATTAATGCTCCGCGATCGGCCTGGGAGGGAGTAATTTGCAGTACGGGTTCAGAAGCTCCACTGGTGGTTCCGTGACCCAGCGTAATTGCGATCCCGAAAGATCCGCCCGCAACCAGAACAAGCAGGATGATGGAGCTGATCCAGAAAAGAATTTTGGGTGGAAAATGATAGTTTGAGGTATAATCAGGCTTCTGCCAGGGTGGTCGAAAAAGCTTTTGATTTTGGCTAAGATGAGTAATATATACATTCGATAATGATTCATATTCAGGCTTAGGCATAGGAGTAGCGATAGGTCCAGGTTTTGCCCAGTTTTTATTGGTGGATTCTGAAAGTGGCCGATAACGTAGATTTAGAGCACGAGGTGAATTAAGAGAAGCCGATTGTGCTAGCTTCTCCTGGGTCCTGGCTGCGAATAGTGTTTCGTCGCATATTCCGCAGATCGTAGAATTTGCAGAAAGCGGTTGATTACAATTTGGGCAACGTCTTGCGTCCATGGCGCTCCCCTCTTTCCTGATGCCGTTTATATTTCCCTGGCTATTTCAAGACACTTCGCAACGGCGCTTGCGCGCCTACTGAACGCTTTGCAAGCAGACAGATCTAGGATCTCCTTGCTTGAGATGATGCTGGCAACATTGCTGCTGGCTTCTCAAGCGCATTCAGTCAGCGAATCGAAAGGCTTGGCATGGTTTAGGTACTACAGGGCTTCTTTCAGAGGCTGAAATACATGGAAGACTGAGTTTCTCTCACAATTTTGAAATCATGCTCTCCCCGTGATTGACTCATCTATCATTATAACGAAATGTACCCTTACATGCTAGCATTTTGCTGAGATTGTGTCGTAATTCACAAAATTTTTGGTACTATCTCACATTTAATTATTAGACTGCTTGCTAAAACTCCTAATAGATATACGTTTGAAAAGCGGTTTTCGGTTATAGACCCAAATAGTCTTTCGACTCAATCGTCTTTGTCGTATCATAAAAGCAGGTTCATATTCATGCTGCGAAAGGTTGTTTATTAATGAAAGAAAATCTGGAAGCCCTGGTTTCAACAGGAAGTGGGCCACTGTCCCCGCAACTGACATTGGCACGTCTACCGGCAGCGGTGCGGAAGCAGGCAGGGGCGCTCGGACAGGAGCTGCTTGAAATGCTCAAGGTAAAAAATGGATTTTTTGCCTTTGATCGGGCTTTACATGTGTTTCCACTGGGAACAGCGAATGAGGGATACGACCTGGTCACATGGAATAGCGATGAACTCTGGCGGACAGCCTATGGACACCTGTTAGCGGGGAGAGAGCTGTTTTTTGCGGAAGACATTTTCGGCGAACAATTCCTGATTCGTGAAGACAACATCTGGCGGTTTGATCCCGAAACTGGAGATCAAGAAGCCTTTGCCGATACCCTGGATGATTGGGCATATCGTATCCTGGATGAAGACCACGTTGAAGTGGGCACGCTCTTTGCAAACGACTGGACCTACCTGAATGGTCCTCTGGATGCGAAAATGCGTTTGGTTCCCCGTCGCCTGTTTACGCTTGGTGGGGCCTTTGAACTGGATAATCTCTTTGCAGCAGATGCTGTGAAGGCGATGCGCTTTCGGGGTGATTTTGCGCAGCAGGTCCATGATCTGCCTGATGGTACAGAGATCGAGCTTGAGTTGACCGATGAGCACGATTTATAGAGATCCTACGTTCAAGAAAGCCGGTCCGCAAAGGACCGGCTTTCTTTTGTTCAGGCATAATTGTTAATGTAAAAGCATATTAGACTGCGACATTGGTGGAGCGGCTATAAGGTTTATCGGGGTCCAGCAGGACATTCACGCAAGCTGGTTTCCCTGAGGCGAAAGCTCGTTCGAGCGCGGGCCGAATCTCTTCCGGCTTTTCAACCAGTTCGCCATAGCCTCCCAGCGCCTCAACCATTTTGTCATAGCGAATACCAGGAGCCAGTTCAGCCGCCGTTGTATGGCCAATCATGGCTTTTTGAGGATGCTTGATTTGTCCCCAGGCCCCATCATTGCCGATGATCGAGACAATGGGCAGATTCTGGCGTACCATGCTCTCAAACTCCATACCGTTGAGTCCGAAGGCTCCATCGCCGTGTATGATCAGCACCTTCTGGCCGGGACGAGCAATCTGGGCGGCCATCGCGAAGCCGGTCCCGGTTCCCAGGCAGCCCATCGGACCGGGATCAAGCCAGTAGCCTGGTTTGTAGACATTGATGACGCGTCCGGCGTAGCTCACGATATCGCCACCATCGCCGACAACCGTTGTATCCTCGTCGATAAAATCGCGGATCTCGCGGCAGAAACGCATTGGATGAATCGGAGTGGCGTCGGAGTTGAGTGCCGCTTGATCTTTGGCCAGACCAGCCTCCTCCAACGCGCGAATCTGTTGCAGCCAATCCGTCGCATGGGACTGGCCGAGAGCATCGGCTATCTGACGCATACTGACACCGACATCGCCAGCCAGGCCGACATCAGCGCCACGATTGACGCCGATATCTTCCGGGGTCAGATCAAGCCAGATCAGCTTTGCGGCAGCAGGGATCAGCGGGGGTTGACCATGATTGAGGCGGAAATCCATCCGTGTGCCAACGGCGACGATGACATCTGCGTTCTCCAGAGCCTTACGACGAGCGGAAGTGAAGAAATGCGGATCGGTTGGCGGCAGGCAGCCACGGCCCGCCCCATTTAGAAAGACGGGGGCCTGCAACTTTTGCGCGAGCAGGCGGAGAGGCTCAGAGGCGGCGCACCACCAGACTGCCGTCCCAGCCATAATCACTGGCTGTTTGGCTTGATCGAGAATTGCGGATGCTTGTTGAACCAGTTCCGCATCGGGATAGAGCTTGCCAATTGAGCGATAGGCTGAGGGTTGGCCGGGATCGATTGCGGTTTCAAACTCGCCAAAGTTATTTAAAATATCCATCGGCAGTTCAAGAAAGACCGGACCCGGTTTGCCGCTGAGCATTTGGCGGAAGGCCGCTGCCGTATATTCACCCAGGCGGGCCGTTTCGTGAACTGTGCGAGCCCATTTGGTGATGGGCGTGAGGAGACTGATCTGGTTCATCTCTTGCAGGGCCCCGCGATCCCAGAGTCCGAGGGGGGCCGCGCCTCCGATTACCAGTATCGGACTGTTTGCAAGGTAGGCATTGGCTACGCCAGTGACACCATCTGTGACGCCTGGACCAGCGGTCAGAATTGCGATACCGGGTTTGCCTGTGCTTTTTGCCCATCCTTCAGCGGCGTGGACGGCAGCCTGTTCATGTCTTGTGTCCACAACACGAATACCTTCACGCAAGCAGCCATCATAGATTGCGGCAATATGGCCGCCGCTCAGAGTGAAAACGACCTCTACCCCTTCACGCTTTAGAATCCTGGCGACCTCCCAGCCGCCATGTGACATAGCCAAAACTGCCTCCTTTGTTTCAAGGGCCGACAACCAGGTCGGCCCGGACAGCATCCTTCAATCGATTGTGGCGATGTAATTGATCCTTTAGATCTAGTTATATCCGGTTTCGGGTCAAATTGCCATCACCCTGGCTAACAAACAGCTTCAGGCCGCCAGCAATGGGCGTGGCTTGCGTATGAGCAACAAAATTGCCCCCACCAGGAGCAACCCTCCCAGCAGCCCGAGTGGACCAAGCTGCTCCCCGAAGAGGAGCCAGGCCAGCAGGGACGCAGTCAGGGGTTCTACCAACGTCACGATACTGGTGATAGTCGCTGATGTGGTCCGCATCCCAACCAGAAAGAGTGCATAAGAAATCGCCGTTGGTACGCTACCCAGATAGAGCAGCAGTAACCAGCCCTGAAGTGGATAGCTGAACACAAATCTGGTTGGGAGGGCCAGGATAAGCAAGGTCACAGCGCCCGTCGCAAAGGTCACAGCATTGATATGCAATGGATGGTAGTGATGCGTGAGGAGGCGTCCCCCCAGGATCTGGCTGGCATATCCGCAAGCAGCGGCCAGGGCAAAGAGAATGCCAATAATCGAGGCATGCAGAATGCCTGCTCCGGAACGAGCGAAAACCAGCAGAATCGTGCCACACAGGGCACTGATCAGGGCGACACCAACCGGACGTGTGATACGCTCACGTGCCAATGTAATCGAGACCAGGGCAACAATCACCGGCGTTGTGCAGATGGTTACAAGAGAAGCGACAGCCACGCCGCTATAAGTAATTGCCGTGAAGTAACAGGCCTGGTAGGCGGCCAACATCAGTCCCATCAGGAGCATGACCAGGGCGTCGCGCGGTTTGATCTTGACGATTCTGCGTCCCAGGAGTCGCCAGCAAACAGCCAGCAGAATCAGCGCACCGATCCCCACGCGGAAGAAGCCGATGGAGAGCGGATTGGTCGAGCTAAGGTTATAAAGGGTTTGGGTCGTGATGCCGACAGTTCCCCAGAGGATTGCGGCCAGCAGAATTTGCCAGACGCCTCGGTTCGAGTTGTGTTGAGTGGCAGTGTGATCAGACATATAATCATCCTTTCCTCAATGAGGCAGAGGGGGTGAATGTAGAAAAGGGGCGAGGACAGGATGATGCACAATAGATAGAAGTTGACATGCTATATCTAGCGCTGTGAGCAAACGGTGTTGCTGGCAGCAGCTTTAAGCGTTCGATTTTCTATTGTCCTGATCTACCTGCCCTGGTGGAAGGCAGGGACGGGCGGGGGAAGAATTGAATAAGCCAGTTGCTCTGTAAAAGGGGACATCGGGTTCCAATCCTTTGCTATTTAAAGACACTTCGCAACGGCGCTCTCGCGCCTACTGAACGCTTCGCAAGCAGGTGGCCCTTGAAGCTCCCCGCTTAAGATGGTGCTGGCACTGTTCCTGCCGGCTTCTGGAGCGCATTCAGTCAGTGAAGTGAATGGCTTGCTATCGTAATGTTTTTTGTGTAGATAATACGATTATACTTTACTCAGAGACGAACAGGCAAGGCCGCAATCTGA
>DASSXK010000368.1:0-4450 GCA_035703945.1 Ktedonobacteraceae bacterium
GGGCCTTACTCCTCAGGCACCCCAGATGCCCGGACTGATGGACACAGAACTGTATAAAAGTACCGATGGAGGGGCGAACTGGACATTACTGGTAAAGAATCTTTCCTATAATGCTCAATTGCAGATCGCCAGCGCGAAACCTGGTTGGCTTTTCCTGGGCCAGTCCTTTGGCCCGGTCCCGCTTGCCGCAACGGCCGGTTCCGATACCTATGCTCTTCCCGCGAATGGAAAGGCTCAAGCCAGCATCCAAAATTCTTTCAATCTGCGCATGAGTCGCGATGGCGGAGCAACCTGGAAGGATATTACACCGAAGGATAACGAGGCGCTTTCCTCATCCTGGTTGGTTGGGGCTGATGGCACGGTCTATCGCTATACCCAATCATTCAAAATGCCAACGATGCAGGGTGGTAGTGGCTCATCAGGCTCTTCGAGCAGTAATCCAGGTCAAAGCACCGTTGGGAGTTCGCCCGCTGGACAACCGACCGCAGGAACTCCACTCTCAAAGCCGACGACTACGCCACAACTAAAGAATGGAGTTCCCTATATACCAGCAAGTGGGACTCCCGCTGGCCCGGTGATAATGTCTCCGCCATCATCGCAGCCGACTGCCTCGACGGTACCCGTTAAAGGTGATGGCTCGCTTCAGATCTATACTCCCACGGCTAATAGCTGGCATAAGCTCACACAGGGACCCGATACACTGACTGGTTGGCTCTTAGCGGTTACAGGCCAGTCAGGTCAGCAACGGCTATGGTTGATGGGAACCTATGCTCAAGGTGATGGGCTATATGTTATAAACGTGGGTTAAACTTGATTCTGTCTGGCTATGTAGACGGGATGAGCATATTCAAAGTGCTCATCCTGCCTGCCTTACATACTGTCAGGCTAGTGACCAGAGTGCGGCAACTGAGGCTGCAATTTCTCGTCCCTGGGCGAGGCCTGCCAGGGCCGAAGGTTCGCGGGTTGCCGGATCGAGTGGATTTGCCCCGATTGCTTTTGTAGATGCTGCATCGGCTGTAATCACCAACACCTGACTGCCTTGCTGTTCCAGGGCTGCCGCTTCCTCTGTAGGGCCAGTTCCGAAGAAATTTGCGTTTGCTCCCAGCGGATTCAGAATCAAGACACGATCATAACCTTTTGCCAGATCAGCATTGGTTGCTGAGCGCATTCCGCCATCCATATAGCGACGCCCAGCAATTGTTACGGGCGGCCAGATGCCCGGTACCGCACAACTGGCTGCGACTGCATCCACCAGTGAGATACCCGATGTTTGATCCATGATGGACTCTTCGCCGGTCGCGGTATCTACTGCTACGGTCAAAAGTCGCTGTTGGGGCCAGGTTTGGCTGGGAAGCCGGGCTTCTATCGTGACAAGCCGCTCCGCTTCCGAGATCGTGGGTGCTGCCAGGGCATAGGCTCCAATGCGAGCTCGAATTGCTTTTGGATCATGACCTCCCTCGGCTACTGCCTGGCTGAAGGCACTGGCCATCTGGTCCATATCGAATGCTATCTTGCGTTCTTTCGACTGCTCGACGGGTGTGAGTTGAGAAGCGAAGAGGCGGTCGAGATCGGTCCCGCTGGTGATCTGAGCGCCAACGACCGAACCGGCTGAGGTTCCTATGACAATGTCTGCTCCACGCACATCGACACCGGCATCTTGTAGTCCCTTAAGGATGCCCAACTCCCAGGCCACTCCGGCAACGCCTCCCCCACCAAGGACCAGCGCTCGTGTTATTGCTTTCATCAATGTCCTCCGAAAAAAATAACGTGCGGCCACCATAAGAAAGTGGTACCTTTGCTAAAACATATCCCAGGTACCACTTTCTTATTTTACCATCTATTACTTCTTTTCTGTTAATGACCGCTTCAGGAGTGGAGAATCTTATCTTTGATCAGGATGTCGTAAAGCCGTGGGTAATTTGCAGGTAAAGGTTGTGATAGGTCACACTTGGCTCGATCATTGAACCCTCAAACCACTCGTTAAAGCTGGTAATTGTGACCCAATCAGGATTGCTGGAGAGGGCAGCCTTCCAGCTTGTGCGATAGGTTGAGCCGCCGCTGCGAGGAATTTTATAGGTGCCCTGGCGTCCCGGAACCCTGGTGTCGTCGTAGCCAGGGATGATACCGGCGGCCCAGATTTTGTGGGTGCCATGACTGCTATTGTAAGCATTAATTTTTGCGCGGAAGCCCTGATCCACCTGTGGCATGTTTCCGTGTTGCAAGCCCCAGTAGCCGCCACTGAACAGGTGAAGCCCATCAAAAACACTGAGTAGCGTTGTGTTGACCCCCTCCGCCGACCAGATTTGTTGATGGTTTGGATCTACGGCATGACGGATTGCACTCCATTCATTTAGTGTGCGTCCGTTGCCCAGCGGGTCCCAGAAGAAAAGGACTGGCTTCCCATGCCAGTGAAAGAAATTTGGACTGTTCCCATAGGTGCTGATGGCTGAACGTAGCTGTTGGATTATCGTGCTCTTTCCCTGGAGAGCAGGCGCATCGCTTTCGAAGTAGAGCGTTGAAGTGAAGTGTTGACCTGTACGTTGTTGTAGGGCGGCAGAATGCTGTAATAGTTTCGTGAAAACATGATCGGTTGGTGAATTTACTCCCCACCAGGAAGCAATAAATCCTGTAATGCCTGCGTTCGCAGCCTCATCAAGCTGGCGTTCAATTGTTTGGTCATCCGAAGAGCGGTATTTGATCGTCGGCAGGTCGGACATATGGCAGCTACACCAATCTGAGGGGTTATACCAGCCATAATAGAAGGCCAGCGTCGGAGGGTGAGTGTTGCTGGATGAGTGCGTGGATTGCGATGCCTGGGTCGCTCTGGCCTGGATCATCGTTGGTTGAAACACGCTGAACACAGAAAGAACAATCAGACTGAGCAAAACACTTACGCTTTTGAAAATCTCTTTTGAGTAAAAATGTGAGCGAGTACTGTAACGCATGTGAAGACCTTTCTTCTTTGAGTCCCAAAAGCAATTTGCCCTGGATTGTGACGGAAAATCTTTTTGTGTGTTTCTAAAAAAGAGCTTGCTACTTACTTGCTACTTAAAACAGTATGCTCTTTTATACAAACTGATGAATAGTGAGTAACGAATCAGAAGGGTGCAGGAGAACGTTCCTTCCTTATCAGGCCAAAGATCTTGAAGTGAAAAGAGAAAATGCTGTAAAAATGTTCCTTTTCTGGCGTGGTAGCTGATAGACCCCGCAATGGATTTGTTCTGTTTCTGGAATAGTACTTGAGAATAAGCGAACATGCTGGTTTGTTCTCTTCTGTAAGAACTCCTGCTATACTGCTGATATGGCTAAAAGGGATGATAACAGAAAGCAAATGCCAGCATGAAAGCGAAAAAGTCCTCGGCGGCACGTAGGTCATCTGCTTCCAGTAACGAAGATACACCGCTTCTGAGCCAGCTTTATGAAAGATATAAGCGGCCTATCTATACCTATGTCTATCGACTTCTGGGAAATTTAGAAGATGCTGATGATCTCACGCAAGAGGTCTTTATTCGTGCGTGTTCCACGTGGGAAAACTTACATGATCGAGATAATCTTTCAGCCTGGCTTTATCGGATTGCGACCAATCTATGCGTGGATCATTTGAGGCGACGCAAACGGATTACCTGGTTGCCTTTGCTGCG
Organism: Ktedonobacteraceae bacterium; assembly: GCA_035703945.1. GTDB lineage: Bacteria > Chloroflexota > Ktedonobacteria > Ktedonobacterales > Ktedonobacteraceae > DASSXK01. The sequence continues at coordinate 3,642 of DASSXK010000368.1, forward strand.
TAAGAATCAGCATAGTGAACGTCTGGGAGAAAGTGTAGAAGAAGAGGCGCTGTACCTGCCATCGAGCGATGGCGACATTCCCGGCGTTGCTGAGCGTGAGTTGATTCGGCTGGCGCTGGCCCAATTGCAGGAAGAGTACGCTGTCGTGCTGGTTTTAAGTGCTGCACAAGGTGTCCCTTACCAGGAGATTGCCACGATTGTGGGTATTTCGCCAAACGCGGCTGCAACACGCATTTCGCGGGCAAAGAAAATGTTTATTGAGCAATATCAACGTTTAGCGCAGGAAGGTGTGGGAAGACAGGAGAGCATACAATGAGCAATACCAATGATACCGAATTGCCTTCTCTGTCTGCGGCTTTTGCCCGAGGCAATATATCCTGCGCTGTGGTACGTCCCTATCTGGCAATTGTTGAAGAGCTTCCTCCAGATCAGGCGCAAATAGTTATGGCCCATGTGCAGATCTGCCCTGATTGCACCCTCGAATTGCAACAGCTTACGCAAGCTAATCGCTTGATTGCTTCTCTACCTGCGTTTGAGCCTTCTACACAGGTAGATCGTGCCATACTGGCCGCGATTGCGGCACGGGGCATGCAGGCTCCCCTCGTTCGAGCGCTCCCCCTGGATCAGCAGACACATCGGGGGCGGTCACGTAAACAGGCACGGGTTTTATCATGGACCAGTGCACTTGCGGTTGCCGCAGTACTGGCGCTGGCTGCAACCTTTCTGTTCCACAATTTAACATCCCCTGCCGAGGCATTTGCGCTCCCCGCAAATCTTTCGTGGAATGGCTATGTTTTGCATTATGACGT
>DASSXK010000369.1:0-17880 GCA_035703945.1 Ktedonobacteraceae bacterium
ACTCAGCCATTGAACCCGTTTGTCGCCTCCTTCGGTGCTCAGGCCATGAAAGTTATTGCCAACCGCGAGTTGCATAACCATGAGGGTGCCAGGCCATCGGATCGCTCAACCCACGCGGTCGAACTGGCCCTGCCTGAAGGCATCGAATATCACGCAGGCGAGCATCTTGGTGTAATTGCCAGCAACAGTTCGAGCCAGGTGCAGCGCGTCGCCAAACACTTCGGCTTCGATCACGAGACACACATTCGCCTGCGCCAGAGCGATAATCGTAAAACTAACCTGCCAATCGGCGAGCCAATCCTGGTCTTCGACCTCCTCTCGGATTATGTCGAATTGCAGGATGTCGCGACCCGCTCGCAGATCAAGGTGCTGGCCGAGCATACCGAGTGTCCCCCCGACAAGCGGAAACTGCTGGCACTCGCTGGCGATGATGAGGCCAACATTACAAAATATCGGGAAGAGGTCCTTTTAAAGCGCAAATCGTTGATAGATCTGCTGGAGGAGTTCCAGGCCTGTGAGCTACCGTTCAGTGCCTACCTTGGTCTGCTGGCCCCGATTCGGCCACGTTACTACTCGATCTCATCCTCGCCGCTGCACGATAAAACACATTGCAGCATCACGGTCGGCGTTGTCAAAGCGCCTGCTCGCTCAGGACACGGGGATTTTGAGGGGCTTTGCTCAAACTACCTGGCAAATGTACAGGCGGGCGATGTCGTCTACGGCTTTGTGCGGGATACAAAATCGACCTTCCAGTTGGTTGAAGATCCAGCCACCCCGCTGATCATGGTCGGTCCTGGCACAGGTCTGGCACCGTATCGGGGCTTCCTGCAAGAGCGAGCCGCTATGAAGAAGACGGGCCAGCCGGTCGCAACTTCGCTGCTATTCTTTGGCTGCCGCCATCCAGAGCAGGATTTCATCTATGAGCAGGAGTTGAAGGACTTTGTCGCAGAGGGCATCACTGATCTGGAGGTCGCCTTCTCACGCGAGAATCCGCAGCAAAAGGTCTATGTTCAGGATAAAATTCGCGAGCAGCAGAACCAGGTCTGGCAGCTTATTCAAGCTGGTGCCAGCATCTACGTCTGCGGCGATGCCAGTAAGATGGCTCCCGATGTTCGCAAAGCTTTCGCGGAAGTGTATCAGAACAAAACCGGCGCATCCGCTTCAGAGGCAGAAGCGTGGCTCAGCGAGATGAGTGCCCAAAATCGCTACCTGGCCGATGTCTGGGGCAATTAAGTAATCCCAGCAGCAGTTTCAAGAAAAGCAGGCAACCGAGTTGATCACGGTTGCCTGCTTTTTTGTCTGCTTGCTTTTAACGCGGCTTGATAATCGAACTTTCGAAAAGCGAGCGAATGAATATGCTCAGTATTTCTCATTCTTTCAACACTTGGCAATTCGCGGCTGGTTCAGGTGCGAGCCCCACATTCGGAGCAGAAGCGCGAGCTACTTTCTATCATTGCGGAGCAGGCTGGACAGGGACGCAATGGTAGCGGCAGCTTTGTGCCGCAATCCTGGCAAAACTTGCCCGCCACACCCGCCCGCTGACACCTGGGGCAGGAGACTGCCGGACCTGGAGCACTGGCGGCGTTGGGTCCCGCCACTCCTGCTGGGGTGGGCTGGGGAGAAAATACGCCAGCTTGCGGTTGGAAAGGAGGCGGCGCTGGCGGCTGAAGCATCTCAGGTGTAACGGCGTTGGGGAGACCTCCCACATTAAATTGCGGAGCCACATACTGCTGTTGGATCTGCTGCTTCTGAGCATCAATGTTCTGCTCATGCAGATATTGGGCACCGGAGGCTCTCAGGTCGGGTGCACACCCGTCGCCATTACACAGATTAAGTTGCTGATTAAAACAGCGCAGGCAAACGGTCCGATGGCATTTGGGGCAAAGGCGAAATTCATGCTGAACCTCGTTCCAGGCTTGAACCAGGGCATCGGCCTGCTCCTGATGCCACTTTGTCCCATAGATCTTTTCGCCACTCTCAGCGGCCCGGCCCCAGAAGCCTCCCAGTAAGCCCACTCCAATATCCATCACGTTGGTCACGGTGCTGACCGATGAGCGAATCGGACGCGTATCAAGCGACCAGAAACATTGTTGGCAGGTGAAGCGAAAGGCAAAGTAGCCCTGAGACTGGTCGCTCAGATCCTGGTAGCCATGTGGAACCGGAATAAGTTGTGTCATATGCAAACGCCCCTTATGATCCACTAAAATGCCTGTATATATTAAAAGATGCCCAGGTAGGTCTGATTCGATTTAGAGATGTTCGAGGTAGTAGGTCCAGCCCGGCTGCCAGACAAACGGTGTCTGCATACTATCACTGAGCGGGATATGATTAATCCAGTACTCCAGTCCGAACTGGGTTGCACGATGGCCAACGATTACCATACTTTTGTCGGCATAGCTGTGCTGCGCGTCCTGGAGAAATTTTCGCACCCGTTCGGTCGCTTGCAGATAGCTTTCACCGTGGGGAAAGGGTTCGGTGACATGTTCAAGACGTTCGGCATCAACTTCAGGAACGGGATGGCGGGTCAGATCACCATAATCGCACTCGCGCAGGCGCGAATCGCGTAACAGGGGCATCCCACGCTCGCCAAAAACAATCTGGGCCGTGCGAACCGCGCGTTGCAAGTCGGAAGAGAAGACCGCATCAAAGGTCTCTAGGGCAAAATGGGCCTTCAACTCCAGCGCCTGCTGCTCTCCTGTCTCCGACAGAGGAACATCATAGTGGCCGGAAGCCAATCCAAGTTCGTTGTCTACGCTGGTCGAGTGACAAACAAAAACAATTCTCATGGCCGCCTCTTTTCGCTGAATTTCGTACTTGTCGAGCTCAGCAACATTGCCTGCGCCGGCCCGCGACTGACGCCACATTGCTACTCATACAGGCCGCGATGATTCATGTAAACACCCAAAATACGTACAACGACGCTCTAACCTGAACAAAATTGTAGCAGAAGCTATGCTCAAAAGCAAGGAAAGCTCGCTCAGAAAATGCTCCTTTCTTTGAAAGAGGGTCCGACTGGGTGCTAGCGACCTGCTCGGAGTATAATACTTGTAGCAAATTTCCTGCCTGCACTGGCATATATTTGTCTTCCTTAGCTCGACTGTGACGTGTTACTTATTGTAATCTACTTGCAGGCTATTATAGCTGTGAATTTGAGAAAGGGAATTTTCAGATGTTTTGTGCTCGTTGCGGAGCCCCGGCCAAAGATGGGGACCGTTTTTGTCAAAATTGTGGAGCAGCTCTGATGGAGCCGGGAGGACTATCGCCCCAACCGCTTAATCGTGGAAGAGCAATGACAGGTGGTGCACCTGCCAGCCCAGCACGTCGCACCAGCAGGCCAGTCGATCCCTATAAAGAGCAAATTTCCCAGCTAAAATTAACGCTCAAACAGCTAAAGCTCAATCTAAAACAAGTCACGACAAATATGTCCAGCACGCGGGCCCAATACCACGAAACCTCAGCCTTCGTCCCTGAGGGTCTGCTGCATAAAGGCTACAAGTGGTTCGAAGATATTCGCTTGCTCGGTCCTCAGCAGCAAAAGCAGCAGCTTAAGAACCGTATCATGCAATTGGAACAAGAGCTAATTAACTTGCAACAGCAGCAGGCATATTGGAAATCTCAACAATAAGGCAACGTTCCGTTTAGGTTAAACGTGTCAAACACAAGCAAGGGAAGCGCAGGGCTTCCCAGCGGAGCAGTCCAACAACTTGCACATGCTATCGAGTGCGATTCCAGCATCACCGATACACGTTGAGCAGAGGATTCCCACAATAGTTGAGTATAAGGAAGAATAAACCATGAGCGAAGAGCAAGCACAAACCTCCCGAGCCAGGGATCAGATGCAGGTAGTCACCATCTCTCGCGAGTATGGGAGTGGCGGCGGTGAAATTGCTCACCGCCTCGCGGAACGCTTGCACTGGGACCTTGTTGATCACAAAATCGTTGTCGAGGTCGCCCGAGAGCTACAGGTCAGCGAGTCAGATGTTGAAGAGTATGATGAGCGCGGCGAAGGTTTTATCGCACGTTTTTTAAGCAGCCTCCAGGGCATCGATCAGGTCCTGCCTGCCACCGCCCCTTTGCTGATAAATGACACCTTACCCGACTACCAAAGCGCCCTGACAAGAGTTGTAAAGGCCGCTATTTTGACCGGACATGTTGTCCTGGTAGGACGAGGCAGCCAGGTCTTGCTTGGGAATCGACAGGATGCGCTGCATATCCGTATTATCGCGCCTTTCGAGCTTCGCACAAAATATGTTATGCAGCGTGAAGGTCTGAGTGAAGAAGATGCCAAAATTCGCCTCCGCTCCAAAGATCGCGACCGAGACCGCTATCTACAAGATACCTATAAGCGCCACCCCGATGATCCCAAATTATACGACCTGGTTATCAATACCGCAGTGTTTGACCTCGATAGCGCCGTCGACCTGATTGAACTGGCCCTGGACCGTAAGGCCACAAGACTCTCAATCCCTCCCACTGAGCTTGGACCAGCCTTCGGCCTGCCACCCTATCCAGACCAGCCAGGAGATTTTCACGTTTCTAAATAACCCTGTTCTCCCGCTACCACGACACTAACAAAAAAGGCCGCTACCCTTATCAAAGGTAGCGGCCTTTTTTGATGGTGTAAAGCCAAGACTGATGCAAACAGGCACTATTTTTTAACAGGCGTAACGCTCCAGATGCCATACTCGCCGACGCACTGGCTGGCTTGATCGAGCTGGCAATAGTTGCCAACGAGGTTTCCGTCGTCACGAATCGTCCCCTCAAAAAACAGGGGCTTCTGATCGGCTGGCAGCTTGACCGTAAACAGGAGGTGCTTTGAAGTATCCAGCACACCCGAAAAATTCTGAATTCCCTGTATCTGACTATCTACAAAATCGCCCTGAATCACCTGACCGTTCTGTTTTATCCCTACCAACTGCAAATTCCCTTTCTGGTTCGTCATGAGATCTTGCAAGGTACCCATATAATTCACTGCCAGTGGTGTAAAAGCCTCACCTTTCGCCGCATTTGTAGCGGTCAGAAATTTTGTGGGCATGGTAGGTTTTTTGGTAGCAGCGATTGGAGCCGTCTGGCGGGGGAACAGATACGGCTGCAAGCTCAGGCCAATTCCACCAAGGACCACCAGCCCAAGCACAACAAACAACAGAATGCGCAGAGAACCAGCCGCCTGTCCGCCCCGCTTCCGTTGCGATCTGGCAATTGATGGCCCTGGGATTGCCCCGGAAGCAAGATACTCATCCGTGTTCACCTCAGCTTCGGCTGGCATTGGAGGGGAGGCTGTATGCATCTGTGCCCAGAACTCTTCCACAGTCTTCTGTCGCCGCTCGGTATTGATCGCGAGTGCCTGCTGAATGGCTTCAACGACGGTTCGGGGCAACCCTGGCACCTGCTCATTTAAGGACAGAAGCGGATCTTTTTTTTTGCTGGCCAGATTTGTGGTGCGATGCAAGGCATCAATCGGAGGAGAACCGGTCAAAAGCGTATAACACGTCGCACCAATTCCATAAATATCGCTCCGTGTATCTGTGCCAATACTGCTATACTGCTCTGGCCCGGAATATCCTGGCGAGCAGTGACGAACAGCTGTCGTCGTAGCATCATCGTAGTACTCTTTTGCAATACCAAAGTCCACCAGTACAGCTTTATCTCCATTTGTCGGAACAACGATATTGGATGGCTTGAAATCGCGATGAATAATCGGGGGAATCTGGTGATGCAGATATCCAACAGCCTCGACAACCGGTGACAAGAGGGGCAACACATCGTCCAGGGTATACCGTCGCTCCGGCTGCTGTTTGCGCAGGATCTCCAGGTTTGGTCCTTCAATATACTCCATCACCAGGAAGGTTTGATGACTGTCTTGAAAAACTTCATACACCTCTGGTAAGGCAGAATGGTTAAGGCGTTCGAGGAGAGCGCACTCCACCATAAAGCGATCGTGCTCGCTTTTACTTTGATCCACCAATTCCTTAAGCGCCGCTTTCCTTCCGCTATTCGGGTTTCTGACCAGGTAGACGGCCCCAAATCCTCCCTGGCCTAACAAACCTTCGACGACATAGCGATCCTGAATCACGGTTCCCACAGGAAGCGTCATTTGAACCTCTTGCATAGCTACCTCAATACTGCCAATAGAGGAAAGGAGGCACCTTTCCTCTTTTAGTAAACAATAATCGCTGTACTCCAACTGGTATTTTTGTAGACCCAGGCAGCATCGTGCTCATTTAAATTAATGCAGCCATGACTGCCATCAAAGTTATAAGACGAGGTCCCGCTGGAATCCGAGTGCGGAAAATTCGTATGGGGGCCGTAATCCGCCCGCCAGGGTGCGTCATGTACAAAGTAACCACCGAGATGGTAAAGAATTGCATAATGGATTGGCGTATCAGGAAACCAGTAAGGTGAGCTCCGTGGTTCTCCCGATTTAAATATGACTGGCGAGCGTCGATCCTGCACCGTCCAGACTCCTGGCAACGAGGGTAGCGCCTGGCGGCCTGTTGTCACATAATACGCTTTCACCAGCTTCCCATCCTGATAGATACGCATCACCTGCTCGGCCAATGACACCACCATCACTTGACCCTGCCGCAAATGGTAGTGATTAAGCATATTCAGATCGCTCTTGTGTATCTGATTATACGGCGTCTTATCCTGGTGAGCGGCCTCCAGTTGATGCAAATTGAACAGATCGTTTGATACTTCCGTCAGCAGTGCTGAAAAATCGGCCGGGGTTCGCGCACCCGCGAGGTCATTATCCAGCGTTGAACCAATTCCAGCCTTCATGTATCCGTTATCTAGCTGATAGGTTTTGCCATCGTAGGCATCTTGATAGGCATTCGCGTTCCCCCAATCTGCGACTTCCTTGTGAAATTTTTGGATCAAGAAACGCGCTTGATGTTCGGTCAGATTCGTCTGTAAATCCGCCAGGTCCCCGTCGATCTGCTTAAAAAAAGCCATCCGTGCATAAATGGTTGTAGCTTTTGTAAGTAATTGCTGGCGATTATTCAGCAGAGTCTTATACTTATTAGTATCTACACCATAAGTATGTAATTGCTGCACCCCTGATGTCAAGACATATAATTTCATTGACCCAACATAAGGAAAGGCCCGCAAGGCATCAAGCAAGCCCGACTGATAATGAGACTGAATAAGCGCACTGACGGCTTCAAAATCGCTGGGTTGGACAGCCTGCTGCAAGAGCGTCTTATCCCTTTGATACTCCTGCTGGCTTGCGGAACTTGTTACATGCGCCAACTGCATATTTGCAACCATCGTCCCCAGGTCGTTCAGTTGCTTCGAGGTCGTCACAAACAGGTTGAGGGATTGGATGCCGCTCGTTGCATCACTGCTGATCGCCTGGAAATCTCCGGCATACAAAGCAGAAGAAAACTGTACCTGGTCCTGGCTAAACTGCTGTGAAATGGTCCTGGGAGCACTGTATCCTTGACCATTGACACTTGCCAGCGTTGATTCGAATTTCTGAAGGTTCTGTTGCGCCTGCACCTGATCTTGCGCCGTCGCAGCCTTGATCGCTCCCGGCACCTGCCCAATCAACTGACGATAGCCCTGGGCCTGCTTCAAATAAAAGTTGCTCGCCTGCTGAGGCTGAAAAAGCAAGAACTGGCTACTCTGGCTGCTCAACTGCTGTTCCTGATTGGTGATGTTCTCCAGTTGAAACCAGGCGATTCCAAGGTTCCGCGCATGTTGAAGCGCCTTATCCAGTTGCGCCCTGGACTGCTGTGCGCGGATCTGAGTCGCTGCACCCTGCTGTTGAATCAAGCTACTGACTCCATACAGTCCCAGTCCCAGCACCAGAATACCTGCGATGATCGGTAAATATATACGTCGATGGAGAAAAACATGATCTTCCAGGCGGCGCAAAGAGAGATAAGAGGTCCATTTCTTGTGACTGATTTTAGCCTTTGAAGTGTCTTTCTTTGGGTTATGCGGCTTGTTAGCTTTCGCCTGCTCGGCCGCTTTTGCCAGGGCTAACTGCCTGGCACGGACAGGGCTTACTACATAGGTCGCATCATCTTCAGCCTCAGGAAATATCTCACCAACCGCACTTCTTTTCACAGTTGGAGCAAACAGCTCATCTTCAGCCTGCTTCGCGGTCTGTATGTTGCCATGATCAGCAACCTCTTCAGCCTGTCTGACAGCCGCCAGATAGAGTTGGGTACTGGTTCGCAGGGAACTACGCAGAGTCACATCATCCTCATTGCCGGTCGATTTTTCAGTCGGCAAGCCTGCTGATTCAATCTGTGCCTCACAGTGAGGGCATAAGACCTCATCTTCCCCAATCGCGGTATTACATTTAAGACAAACATGCTGAGATGTAGATGGCTGCTTCATAACTCACTCTGGTTTCCTCTAGCGCCTAAAACTCTCTTTAAGAAGCCCGTACACATCGCCTTGTTTCAGACAATGTATACGGGCAAACGTTCGCTAAAATCTCATTCTTTAGCCGTTACCAACCATGGCTGCGCTGGCCGAGAAAGGTTTCAGTTGCTCAACGCCAGCAACGGTGTCCGTGTATTCCTTATAGGTGTAGCTGTTACCTGAAGTAGGACTCAAATAGCCAGCTTTCTGAACCAGGGCAGGTGCATCACCAACGGTCGCGATCAACACAGGCGTGTAGGCCCAGTTATCGGCAGGTGACATGTTGGCAATTGTACGTCCCAAAACGCGGTGCTCAGCTTCGATACAAGCAACCTGTCCGGCGATCTGAGCCAGATCTGGGCGACCAAGCTGAGCGAACTCCATGATCGCGGCCAGGAAAGCCGAGTCAAAGACACCTTCCAACTGCTGTTGGGTTGTGATGAAGGTCTTGAGATCGGTGAAAGTAGACGCGCCACTTGGGAAGCTAAACGTCTCTGCCAGGGACTGTCCACCGTTTGCAGCGAAAAACTTCTGGTGAATCTGCTCTTCGTACAGGGCTGCTTTAATATAGGTCAGGTTATCACCTTTCAAACCAAGTTTGTCTGCATTGGCAAGGCCATTGCTATAGAATGTAACCGCCAACTGTTCAGCGGTACGAGCAACGGTCAGGATAGAGACGATCGAATCAGCAGCATTGCTGCTCATGCGGAACATGCTCTTACTCTGCGTCGCCGTGCTGCGGAATGACTGCTGCCTGGCAGCCGCCGATACCAGGGCGGGACCATAAAGCGCACCGGCTCCAACAACGCCGATACCAGAAGCCGCAGCGATAGCACCCTTAAAGAAAGAACGGCGGGACCGCTGACCAGTGAATGATTTCAGCAGGTTGGAGGTTGCAAACCGGGCTTCCTCAGAAGTCTCGCTCGGCAACTGCTCAACCTGGGATTTTACAGCGCTGAGCTGAGCCGACAGAATGCCGAATTCTTTGTGACATGTTGAGCAACTTACTTGCTCTCCGGCAACGGCCGAACCACAGTTTGGGCAGAAGCGTGGGAACGTCTGGGTCATTGATATTCTCCATTCAATTTAAGACCCCGATTTGATCGGGCTTCTCAGGAAGGTCTTGAACAGCTTAGTCTGTCAAGCTAACAACAGGTTGACAATAGCACAAAGTTGCTAAGAATCAAGGCTGCATAAATTCATGAGAAGGATAAACAACTATTGATTCGATAGAAGCTTTAAAAATGCTGCAACATTTTATATACAACACACTTGAATAGCAATTTTGTGTGCTGCTCGTTAGGTGTTACGCCACTGACACTTTTTCAGATTACATACTTTATATTTAGAACTAACAAATTCACGGCTTTTTAAGTATCCTATATCCCTATTTATAAGTAGATCTAAAAAGTGACAGGAATGGACAGAAACGGCTTCAGATAGGTCATCAGGCGCTATTTACAAATCCTTTTTAGCTTTACTCAATTCCAGCCTGAGATAAGAAAAATCCATAAAATATACTAATAATAGTCCTAAATATTTCAAAACTGGTCATCCTTTAAGGAATAACCTATCCCCAGAAATCAGATCTATTGTCTTCGTTATTGCGTATAACAATATAGATCATAAATTTCTAGCGTAAAATTATGTAACCTATTTCTATAATGCTACAAGAAGGAGTAAAAGAAAATCATGACAACAAGCCAAGGGCAACGCGGATTTAACAGGTCAGCACGCCTGATCACGCCGCTCCTCTGCCTGATCGCAGTCTTCTCCTTTCTGGTCGCAGGCTCTCGACCCGCATCTGCTGCTGAAGGTAGCTCTCCAGCCTATATCCGGATCATCCATGCCGCGCCCGACATTGGAATCGCCGATGTATTTTTCGATGGACAACGTATATTAAGTAGTTTCCAGTACGCTACGATTACAGGATATACCCCCCTACCTGCGGGCACGCACGAGGTTCAGGTGGCCTTAATCGGCAAAGGCATTAATGCCTCTGTGATCTCTCAGAGGATGCAGATCCAACCGGGTATATCGTACACAGTCGCGGCGCTTGGCAAAGTGTCCTCCGGATTTTCGATCAAGATGTTCCAGGACAGCAATTATGTTAGTGGAAGCAATGCCGATTTACGTTTCTATCACCTATCACCAGATGCAGGTACAGCTCAGGTGGAAAATTCCTCCGACAGTCCGATTGTGCAAAGTCTAAATTATGAAGATGCCAGCAACTATATACCTGTTCAAGTCGGAAACCAGTCCTATAATGTGACTGTTTCTAAAAACAAAACAGTCCCATTCTCAATCAATGTAAAACCGTGGACAATTAATAGTATCTTTACTGTTGGAGATCTTAGTAATACGAAACCATTGCAAGTTGTAACCGCCCAGGTACAGGGATTACCAGGTATGCCAAATACGGGTAGCGATCCACGACCGTTGACCCACAGCAACGCGCCAGCTACTCCTGATTTTCCTTTCTTTCCCTGGCTGGTTGGATTCATTGGCACAACAGCACTTCTGGGAAGTATTGTGCTTCGGAGACATCAAAAAAAGCTTGAAAAGCACTTGCAAGGGCAGCAAGTAGCACAGAAATAAAGCTTTAATGAGCCAGGAGGAGCCACTTTCGAGCGGTAAATGAGTCGGCCAATACTTTTATCTCTATCACACCCTTAAACCATCAACACAACCTGCCAACTCGCCTCCTGGACTTTTATTTTATAAAAGCCAGGAATATTTATATTTGTAAGTTTTCAAATTTTTTAGAACAGAATGTAATCGTTGTTATTCCTGGAACGGTTATATGAGAGCAAGTTTTCATGAGCAGAGTAGAGTAAAAGAATATGCGTGGTTTACAGCAAGATGATAGCGAACAACAAAAAAAATCAGGCTCCATCTCGCTCTCGCCCGAAGAAATGAGTGACGAAACGTTGATTCATTCAATCGCGGCAGGAGCGGTCTGGGCGGTGGATGCACTTTATCAACGATACAATCGAATTCTCTACGCTTTTGCCTATCGAATGGTGACAGATCATCAGGTAGCTGAAGACCTCTTACAAGAATCATTTCTGGCCGTGTGGAGGCGTTCAAATACCTACTCGCCTCAGGCTGGTGGGGTTCGAAGCTGGCTGTTTTCTATCATTCATCATCGCACGATAGACTACCTGCGTAGTGTCCGCCGTCGTTCAGCTTACACTAATGTACCACTCGAAGAGGTAGATCGTGAGGAGGGTCTCTCTTCCCCAGATGCCTGGGACGAGGCCTGGCGCTCAATTAAAAGCGCACAGGTGCGAGAAGCCCTGGTTAAGCTCTCCCCCGAACAACGTATGGTAATTGAGCTTGCTTATTTTCAGGGTTGGACTCATACCGAGATCGCGGAAGGTTGCCAGATCCCACTTGGCACAGTGAAGGCCCGCATGCGTTTAGGGCTTATGCATCTAAAACGCACACTTGAACAGATGGGGGCAACAGAACTATAGGACTTTTGTATCTAAAACATACACTAGAGCAAATGAATGCAACTGAACTATAAATTCATACGTAATCTATGTTGCCGTGAGCGACGTAGTAGAGTTAAAATAGACAGAATGGAGATTCCAAATGACCTGCCAGGAATTTGAAGAGCTGTCAGGGGCCTATGCCCTTGGAGCCACTACACCTGAAGAAAACCTGGCAGCGGAGGCGCATCTCGCTGATTGCCATCGCTGTACAAAACTGCTCCGAGAGCTTCAGGACGTTGTGAATCTCTTGCCACTAACAGTACCTGATGTCGAGCCTTCACCACAACTCAGGAATCGCATCCTTTCATCAATCGAAGCTGAAGCGGCAAAGGCACCCATGTCAGAGAGACCTTTGCTCCATCTTCAGCAGTTGGCGCCTTCACAACGACCCGCGCCCTTAAAAGAGCCAGTTTACCCGACAGGCCAACGCCGACGGCAACGCTGGCAAATGCCTGTTATGAGTGTGGCAGCAGCCATTCTGCTTGTACTTTTTGCTGGGATGCTGACCTGGAATCTCTCGCTTCACAGTCAAAATCAGGCCCTTCAACAGCAGAATAATTTGTTGAATACACAAGCGGCCAGGCTCACGCCGTTGGTGTATGCGATTCATGGCACCAAAGCAGGCCAGCCAACTAACGGCTATATCAGCTATTATCCACAACAAAACATAACAGTATTGATCATACATGGCCTTCCTAAGACCAGCGGCAATCAGGTCTATCAGGGCTGGCTTATCCAGAATAATCAACCTAAAAGTATTGGGGTGTTCAACGTCCAGGATGGCACGGCAACCCTGAATTTTGTCGGTAATCCCAGCGGCTACGCTGAGACGGCCGTCAGCCTTGAAAAAGGACCACACGCCACACCAGTCAAACCGGCTGGACAGGTCGTCGCTGTCGGCACCATCAGCAACCAATAAAGCAATCGGTTTTGAAGTATGAGCAATGAATGCCAGGAATGTAGCACTATCAACCAGGGGAACTGCAATGTTTGAAAGTTATCTACATAATGCCTCGACTGGCATTCAAGCGCTTCAAGGTTACTATTATCATCAGACCAGATTCTACCAGGCAGATTTGTCAGACCGGAACATCTAATCACCACCAGCATCCCCATATAACTAGCTACTACAAAATAGGTCACAACGGCGCTCTCGCGCCGACGAAGCGCTTTCTCATCAGGGATCTCTGGAACGCTTCAGCTTTGATCATTTGGCACTGTTCCTCCTGGCTTCTCAAGCGCCTTCAGTTAGTGAAGTATATAGCTTAGCAGTATAAAATACCGCACCCGGATCTCTACCAAAAATTAACCCCAAAGAGTACCCCAATACTATCTATATAGGCTAAAATCATGCTATAATTGTGATGCCAAAACGTGTCTATATATGCAACAATTTATTTTTGTTACCCATTTGAAATGCTATTAGCAGCGACGCTCTTTCACAGCTCGGACGTGCTTTCCAAGCCTTGCGCCTCTTTCGCTTCGGATGTTGGCTTTGCACGGACGATAACTCACATGACCTATTAGCGGTTTATTTAGAGGAGAAATACCACATGCTGGCAATGTTCTCTCGCTCGCGCGTTCGCAGCAAAACGCCGCCGTTTTACTTGCTGCTAGCGCTCCTTCTCTCTACCTGTTTTACACTCGCGTCCGCCAAATTTGTTGCGGCGGCCCCTGTGTCAGCGGCCCCGGATGGTCCCGGTGCCCTCTCTTTTTTCGATACAGGCCGCAAAGACTGTGTTGGAACCAGCCGCAATACCACCTCTAAGGTCTGGTTCACACTGGCGAATGGCGTCCTCAGCGATGTCTATTATCCTACAATCGATAATACGAACGTCAAAACCCTGCAATATATAGTCACCGATGGCAGCACCTTCACCGATCTTCAGACTCGCGACACGACCTATACCGTCCAGGCTCTCAACTCTCAGGCGCTGGACTGCCGGGTCACAACCACAGCGAAAAGTGGCAGATATCGCATTATCACGGACTATCTGACTGACCCCAATCAGAATACGGTTGTGATGCATGTTCACTTCCAGCCCCTGACTGGAAAGCTGGATAGCTACAAACTCTATCTGCACTTCGATCCGACCATCAATGGCAATGGAGGCGGCGGCAGCAGCAACGGCGGAGCTGATTCCGCAACGGTTGATTCCTCCAGCGGCCAGAATATCCCGGTCGCCTTTGACACCAATGCGAAATCAAACGCGGTGAACCGCACCTACGCCGTCCCGGTCTACAGCGCACTCGCAGCTTCCAGACCCTTCACCGAGATCAACAACGGCTTCCTTGGCGCGGCAAGTGATGGTCAGGGTCAGCTCGATGCCTCGCACAAGCTGACCACGGCCTACAACACCGCTACCAACGGTAACGTTGTTCAGACGGCTCAGGTCGATCTCAGCAAAGCTGATTTCACGCTTTCGCTGGGTTTTGGCACCAAACAGGCAGATGCTGTCAGCGCAGCGACCAGCTCACTCAAAAAACCTTTTGGGGCTATCAAGCAGGACTATGAGCGAGGCTGGCACGAGTACGACGATAATCTGAAGTCCCCTGGCTCCGCTCCAGCAGGCGTCTCAGAAGACCAGTGGAAGAGCCTTATCAAGGAGTATTACCTGGACGCGAATGTCGTCAAGGCTTCCGAAGATAAGACCTTCCCAGGCGCGATGGCGGCCGGCTTAGCAGCCCCCTGGGGGCAGGCCGTTTCGGCTGGCGATCCCAATAATCTCTACTTTGGCTCCTATCGCGAGGTCTTCGCACGCGACCTCTACGAGACCTGGACCGGCCTTTTCGTGGACGGCGATCTGCAAACCGCCCGCGCAGCCGTGAACTTCCTGTTCGATAAACAGCAACAAGCGGATGGCTCGATGCCCCGCAACAGCCTGCTAAACGGTATGACGGCCCCGGACTCCTTCGGCACGCAACTCGACGAGGCCAGCTATCCGATTTTGATGGCCTATCAGATGCATATGACCGACCACTCGCTCTATGAGAACCATATCAAGCCTGCGGCGAATTTTGTGATCAGCCACGGCCCGGCTTTCGGCGTTGAGCGTTGGGAAGAGCAATCTGGTTATTCGCCTTCGACGATCTCGGCTGAGGTCGCGGGTCTGGTTGCGGCGGCAGATATTGCCCGCATCAACGGCGATACTATAAGCCAGAAAATCTGGCTCGGTGTGGCCGACGATTACCAGCGTTCACTTGAAAAGTGGGACGTCACAACGAACGGTCCACTTGCGAAACATCCTTACTATATTCGTTTATCTAAAACTGGCGATGCAAACGCTGCGATCAGCTACAACGTTGGCAACGGCGGCCCGACCCTCGATCAGCGTACGGTAATCGATGCTGGTTTCCTGGAGTTGGTACGCCTGGGTCTTAAGCCCGCTAACGATCCGATCATCGCCGAATCCCTACCGGTTGTTGATGCCACAATTAAAACGAATACGCCAAGCGGTCCCGGCTGGCATCGCTACAACGGTGACGGCTACGGTGATGGTTCGACCGATGGTCATCCCTGGGCTCCCAGCGGCAAAGGCAACGGCCATCTCTGGCCCCTGCTGACAGAGGAGCGCGGCGAATATGATGTCGCAATTCAACAAAAAGCTGAGGCCCTGAACCTGTTGACAACCATGAAGAACTTCGGCTCCGGGGTTGGTCTGATTCCTGAGCAGGATTGGGAAAATCCCGATCTCGCACCTTCGCCATATGGCACAGACCCAACGGTGGCCTCGATCGGCTTCAAAGATGGTCAGCCGGCCGGCTCGGCGGCCCCGCTTACCTGGGGCACAGCCTCCTATCCACGCCTGCTACTCGATATCAAAGCAGGTAAGCAAATTGAACGACCCAACAACACCTATGATCGTTATGTAGCGCATCAGCAGGGCCAGACAAGCCTGTCGGTCACGGCTCCGGCCAACGATTCAGCCGTCAGTGGCAACTCGGTGACTGTTACTGGCACCTCGGTAGCAGGCAACAAGATCTATGTCTCAGCTACAAACACCGATAACAACAGCCTGACCACACAAGCCACCACAACGGCTGACAAGGATGGCAAGTTCTCGGTAGCCGTGGCAATCAGCGGCGGAACAAGCGTCCTGAACACAGTCGCGGTTGATAAACAAGGCGCGACCGCTCATGATAGCCGCACGGTGGTTTTCGATTTCACACCGGGCAAGCTGGTCTACGAGGCAACCGATCCCTTAAACGATGACAACGGCCCCGGCAACTATGTCTACCCAACGGCCAGCGATTTCCATGCCGGTGCCTATGATCTCCAGGATTTCCGCATCTATGATAATGGTTCAAACATTATCTTCAAGGTGCAAACCCGCGATCTAACATCGACCTTCGGTAGTCCGCTGGGTGCGCAACTGGTGGATATCTACGTCCATACCCCAACCACTCCCGCCAGCGGTACATCAACAGCGGCGTCCTTCCCACAACGCAATTACAGTATTGCCTCTGGCTCAGCCTGGAGTCAGCTTATTGAGGCGCAGGGCTTTGGACAACGCTATATCGATGCAAAGGGTCAGACGTTAGGCACGGTGGCAATCAGCGCGAACGCCGTCTCGCGCTTCATCACAATCACGGTCCCATCTTCCTTGCTGGGTCATCCAGCGTCGGGCTGGGGCTTTACCGTTGCCCTGACCGGTCAGGATGGTTTCAGTCCCGACCAGGCCCGGGCCTTCACCGCAACCCCTGGCAGCTATTCCTTTGGTGTCTGCGCGGCTGTGAGCACTGACCCACACTGCACAGTAGATCCCAATACCGTTCCGAAAGTTATGGATACGTTTACACCGGCTGGCGTCAGCCAGGCCGATGAGCTGGATTACACCAGGCACTCACCTGTAACGTTACAGGGGGTGTTTATCCCGTAATCTTTCGCCCTTAGGAATAAGCATAAAGGTAGGATAGGTCGCATGTGCCTATGCAGCCTATCCTACCTCTTTCCTTAAGCTTTCCTTCTAAATTGCACCTGAAACCTCTGAAAACGCTCAGAAGGTTCGATGTTTCTTTTAAAGCAGGTTAGTTGCTACATTTAAAGCAAGATGCGAGATAATAAGTCATTCAGGATCTAATTGCCCGATAGTATGATTCATACATTAAGCAAATCATACTACCGAATTTTAACAAAAAGTACTAATTTTACTATCATCGCATCCTCTTTAACTTATAGTAAGGAAAAGAGTTTTACACAACCATGCAATGTCAAGAAGAGAAACAACCAACAAACATGATATCAAGTTTCCGTACTTTATACGCTGATAGCGGCGTTAGCATTCTTAAGGATCAGGACCAGACATACGAAATCCGCAAGTTAAGTTGGAATGAGGAGGGCCAAACCGCATACCAAAGGCTACGTGCCAAGACATTTGTTCATTCATTAGGTTGGTCAATCCCTATTGATGAAGATGGACGCGAGCGTGATCGGTATGATGAGGGTACAGCAAAAGGAGTAAGTGTTCATTGTGTCTATAAGCCATCTAAAATGGAATCATATCTTCTAGGAGGGATTCGTATTTTTGAGTTGGGAGGATGGAATGAATCGATGGTGACGAATGAATTTCATCATAATGGGATGATTCCAGATTCGGCATTGGACACGTTGCTAAAACACTATCAACATACTTCCTTGCTAGAATTGACGAGATTTTGTATCCTGCGTGATACCTCTCAACTTCCTCTTGAAGTAAAAAAAGACTTCAACAAGGCATTAACTCGCGATTATACCTATGCTACGGCTTACGCGCTTGCAGAAAAGACGGGCCGAAGGTATGCCTTAGGGATTACAAACTTCCCCTTTCTTCGCATCGCTCACCGATCTCATTTCGTATTCGAGGTTATTTATTCCAACTTCGTGAGCGAAAAATCCGGTTATGCATTGATAACAATCGATCTTCCTGCCACGGTCAGGGCCATACAAGCGGCAGGGCAACATGAACGAGCAAATCGGATGTTAGCACTTTGCCAATCTCCTGATTGGGTCAATCAGGGGTAAATC
>DASSXK010000502.1:0-2834 GCA_035703945.1 Ktedonobacteraceae bacterium
CTTCAATAACTGGAGAGGAATAACTGAACAGGTACACGGACTTATAGGAATGACGCACTTCACACTATATATAAATTTTTAAGGGTGCAGAAAATCGCCACATTTTGTATATGACGATCGAGTGAGGGTACTGATACAAACAAACACGGGAAAGAGGGAGCGCTGTACAGATTTATCTAACAAAAACAGTATACTTTAAAGAGCGTAGAGACTCAAGGGAAAAAGCGTAAAAGCAAGAATCATTTACAAAACCTTGAAAAATTCTAAGAATGTAACCTATGAACTCAGTTCTTGTAGACCTTCCTCCTACAAAATCTCGCTTAGACACACTTTTAGCCCGCAAGTTGACAGTCAGGAAGAGCTATGCCATGATAGACGAAAAGTCTCAGGAAAGTTGAAGGGACAAGAAGCGTGGAGCTACTGGTCGCTACCCTGGTCTATACCACGCAGGGGCGTGATAAAGATACCATCACCCAGGTTCATCAACTCGCCAGCACCTTGAGAAGCGCCCCAGGTCTAATCAACACCCGGATCTACCGTAGCCGGGGACCAGGTGCCTACTACCTGATGCTCACAAACTGGGAAAAAGAAGACCTCTGGCGCAAGGCTCAGGGCCGTTACGATCCCCGCCAAAGCTTAATGAAAGCCAAACAGGATCTCTTTGCCTCTCCACCAGAGCAATGGCTGATGTACTATCTTTGGGGATATAGTCGCCCAGCCAGCGAGCCACAATACACGACTTTGAACCTGTTGACAACCCATTCAGACCAGGGCGAGAGCGCAAAACAGCACTGGCTGGAGATGCTCCAACAACAATCCGCCGAGCCTCGTCTGGCGTTTTCCTTCCTGGCACGTGGCACCAAAGAAGAGCCCCAGACAGGCCCACAGGAGAAAGAAACTCTGAGTGCCCTGAAAGAAAACATTCAACAGGGCACCACCTTCCTGAATCTGCTTAGCTGGCAGACTGAAAGCCAGAGAATGGAATTTTATAGCAGCCCCCGCTATCAAAAAACCGAGCGTTTGCTCAACACAATCGGCAACATGCAGGTGCTGATACTCGAAGCGCTCTAGCAAACCTCAGTCATCCGAACTTTCAGCGACGGGGCGGCGATAATATTTCATCAGTTCGGTTTCGAGCAACAGTTGATTGGACCACATCATCCGTGTAAAGGTATGATATTCGCCATCGCACATGGGAATATCCGAGGAGCATTTGAGATGCTGATTCAGCTTAAAGCGAATCGTGTCATCCAGCAGTTCAATCCAGATATGCCGACCCGTATAGCCGGTTCCCCATTTAAGCAAGAGAAGGGCATCATATTCTTCAAAACGGCCGCGACTCTTCAAAGTATCGCGATTCAGGTTCTGAAGCATCGTAATCAGGTGGCTCTCACGCAAAAGGCGCTTCGCATTTTCGCGTTTGGCAATGCGTTGCGCCTCGAATTCTTCATCGCTGAGAAATTGCTCAGCGGGCATTTCTTCGTGGTTCGTAGTAAGACTACCTTTCCAGTGTCAGAGTAACTAATCTATAAAAGCTTTTTTAGCATAGCACAAATAACTGGAAAAGTGCCAGAGGGTTCCATCAATCAATGCACACGCGCTTCATACCGCCCCACCACATCCTCTCCAACCAGTTCTAAGAGATCCTGGCGTGCAGAAGCAACTGGAGTATATTTCAAAGAAGCACCAGCAGGCATTGGGCAGGCAAGCTCGCGACGGGAATTCAGATGATAAAAATACATGTTGTTCGTCGATTGTTTGGCAAAACATTTGGCTTCGGCAGCCAGGTGACTGACCTCGCGAATGCTGTGAGAATTACGGAACTGGTTGCAGATCACACCAACGGAGAGGGATACCAGGGGGAATTGATAAGGGCGACCTTTACGGTCAACACCGATAATTGAGCCACGTTCCAGGTCATCCGCCGAATAAAAACTGGTGCTTTCGTCTTTATAATGCTCGATAATACGTTTACACAGGGACTGAGAGCGGTCCGGCGTCGTCAAAACAACAAAATCGTCGCCGCCGACATGGCCAACAAAGTCATCCGGGTTCCCGTAGTCACGAACCATGCCACGACAGATTTTTCCCACGAGGCGAATCATATCATTGCCAGTTAAGAAGCCATATACATCATTAAAAGCTTTGAAGTTATCAAGGTCCAGATAGAGAATACTCCAGGGATCTAAGCTGCTCAGCCTATAACCAATCGCACGCTCCACTTGCAGACCGCCGGGAAGATCGATCAGAGGAGAGAGGAAACTTTGACGCACGCGACGCAACTGGGTACGTATTCGTGCCCTCAGTTCTTCTGAGTGGAAGGGCTTGGTAATATAATCATCCACGCCCAGATCAAAGGCTCGCACCTTCTGATCTGAATCATCGCATTCGCTCAAAACGATGATCGGGATATGCATCGTTTTAGGATGATTACGCAGGCTCTGAATCACCTGATAATTGGCAGTATCCGCCTGCACAGTATCGAAGACGATAAGGTGAGGCGTCTCCCGTAGTGCAAACTGAACAGCATCTTTGCCTTGAAGGACGGCTGTAACGTGATATTCTTCTCTTTCTAATATCTCTTTGAGCAACCCAGCAAGTACCTGCTCGTCCTCTACGACTAAAATGTTGGACATATATGTTCCTGCCTCTACGTTTCACTAATGATATTCTGAGTAAAACATGAGCGATATCATTGATTCTCGATACCACCTGATGCCTACACTTCTCATGCAACAAGATCAAAGATAACATGCATTAGATTACGAAAGCCCGAATAGGTGTATAAATTCAGAGGCTAGCAGTATAAGTAACTCGTGCAATTATCTTCTTGT
>DASSXK010000659.1:0-3783 GCA_035703945.1 Ktedonobacteraceae bacterium
TAGGATGATACAAACCTTTGCTTGGCTTCTCAAGCGGCTTGAGGCGATTGATTCTCACAAGGGTGTATAGAGTGTATGGTATTTCCACAAGGGGCCTCGTAAGGACTCTTTTTCCTCCCTCCAAGGGTGTATAGGATGTACCCTACACCCTATACACCCTTCCATGCTCAAGTGGCCTTGACCGGTTTCTCAAGCGTTTTTATGGAGAGCACTCAGATGTACTATGACTATACACTCGTCCTCTTTCTCCCTACACCACTATACATCCGCTTCCTTCGCTACCTGGCTCTCAAGTAATCCAATCCCATAATAGATCCAGCCCTGCTTTTTTCGCTCCTTCAGGAACTTTTTTCCTATCTCCTCCCCAAAGAGCTTGCCATTGAGTGCTCGCATCTGGTAGCCCAGACACCACGCCTTATAGGCGCTGTACAGCACCCCTGCCTGGACTGTCGCTTCTGGCTGAATGACACAGCAGTCCTCGATGAATAACTGGAGGCGATCTTCTTCGTCTCGGTACTTGTTTGTGGCAAGTTTGATGGAGTCAGGGATGTTCAGACCCTGTTCCTGCCAGGCCAGGCATCCCCGAACGAGCCAGGCGAGAATCCCTGGTGCCTCTTCTTTGAGTTTCATACTCAGGCGGCTATCTTTTTGCCGCTCGTTAGGAGCTGTTGGGCGGTCCACAAATCGAAGCGCGAACTCAATGAAGCAGACTCGTTCCCAGAAGGCTTTATCCTTTGCATCTGCATGGGGTTTGTAGTTTGTCATGAGGACGAGCTTATGCGTTGGTTGAAAGGTATATTGCTTCCCAAAGAGTGGTCTGGCTGAGACGCTTCCACCTCCAGAGAGTTGCTTGACTTGGGCGACATTGAAGGTATCACCTTGCTTTGTCTCACTCCCCCAGACCAGGCGTTTCCCCTGTAAGTCACACAGGTGCGGTGTTGCTGCTCCCCCCGTCCGGCCTTTATTGGCAGCAATGAATACATCATTGCTGATGGCGCCTGCTAATGGGCCTAAGACATCATGTAAGACCCCGACCAGAGTATCTTTCCCGTTCCTGCCTTCTTCTCCATAGAGAATAGGAAAAATATGATCGGTCACCAGGCCGGTGATACTGTATCCCAGCAGCCTGTGAAGAAAAGCAATCAGGATATCTCGGTCAGCTTTCTCTGCAAAGATTTCTTGCAAGAAGTGCTCAAAACGCGGACAGGGAAGCTCTAGCCCTTGCCATTCGGTTGGGCAGACCGTCCGGATAGCGTCATTTGGGTTGCCTTCCCGACAGGACCCTGTGCGCAAATCAACGACTCCATTTGGGCACGCAAGGAGCCAGGGATTCGTATCCCAACTCTCCCCTTTGATACAGATGCGATCATCTCCTTCCAGGTAGGCCAGGATATTGCGCGTTCGTTTCGCTGTTCGTAAGGCCATTGCGCGTTTTTCGAGTTCCTTCAACTGGGCTGACAGCGTTTGATACTGTGCCTGAAGTGGCTCCTGATCTCCTTCAGATGCGGCACGATTTTTGGCCTGTTGTACTTTTGCATTCAGGGCTGCATGGTTAATATTCAAGCTTGCCCTGGCTTTCAGATAGACCATCCCCAGGTAGCCCGCTACAATCTGCATGAGTTTGCCTGGGGTACAGGGCTCCCAGAAGTTGCCGCTCCAACTGTACCAGCCTTTTTCGCTGACATCGTAGCAAATCTGGCCTTCAAAACAGGTCGCAAAGAGGAGTGCATCACCCAGCTCATTCATTGCCAGATAGTCTAGAACGTTCTCAGGTGAAATATCGGCCGGTTGCAGTTGATAACGTCTCCGCTTGCCGCTGATACGTTCCCTTCCTTCAATTGCTTCCCGGCTGTGCTCAACCTGCTGTTCGAGTCGTTTTTCAGAACGAGAGGGATCATAGGTGGTGTCGCAGTATGCAATTGCCTGTGCAAGGGTGCGTTCACCATAGGTCTGCTGTCCACGCCGCTCATCCCATTTCTCTCGGTAGAGGGAAGAGGAACGGAAGAGGCGATCAATGGCAGTTGCCTCTCTTCCTGTCCAGAATGCGAGCAGGATGCAGAGCGCGAGTTCTGCCTCAGACTGAGAGAGATAGCCAGAGATATCTCCCTGCCATAACGCGGTAAATTTGGCCCCATTTGGCGCTGCTCGCGCCTTCTGGAGGATCACCTCGTCTGCTGGAGAGAGAAATCGGGAGCTTGAGGGAAGCGTGGAAAACCTGGGCGCCTTGCGTTTTGGGTTGGCAATTTCAGTGTAGAGTTTCTGGAGTTGCTCTGTCTGTTCTTCGATCGTTGCAGGGGTGCCATAAATATGCATTCCGGTCATTGTGAAATAGCGGCCACTGCTATAGATCTCTATGGCTGCGTCAGGGTGGGGAGCATCCGGCACTCTCCGTCGTATGCCAGCAGGAATGGTGCCACGAATCAGGATATGAATCCCGGTATTACTTGGGGATCGCTCACTATAGGAGTGCATGCGAGTCAGAATATCCTGAGCCCAGGCGTCTATTGAGTCATCTTCTTGAATACAGTGATCGAGGTCAACGCCGGTGATGTCATGGTGAAACATGTAGCCAATTCCATGATAGCATGCTCGATGCTGATTGAAGCATGCCCAGGCTTGCTCGTAGCTTCCCCAGGTTTTTGGATCATCGGAGCGCGCTACTTGTCGTGTCCGTGGATTATAGGGAACCTTTGTGAGCCTGTTCTTGCGCTCTTTCTTCCTCCAGACAACCCATTGTGGACGCAACTGCAATTCTGCAAGCGCATTCAATCGTGGGGATTGTGCCGTCATAGGACTCCATCCATTTTTTACTATCAGGTGGCTCTCTGTTATTATGCAGACAGAGCCACCTGGCATCGTCTATCGCTGCTCGGTTCTCGCGGAACCGGCCTTTACCATCAGGCTGAAGAAACCAGCCTCCCTGCCTCAGTTCTGCTCAAAATTTCACCTTTTCGGGATTGATCTGAAAATCTTTTGCCTCTTCGGCCTGGATGGTCTTCGGCGGGATCGATGCTTTTCTCTGATCTAACACCTGGATGCTAGAGGCGATAATCTCAAGACCCTGATGCTCAATTCCGGCCTTGTCGGTAAATTTTCTGATGATCAAACGTCCCTGAAGATAGACCTGCGTGCCTTTATCCAGATACTGAAACAGGTTCTCTGCGAGCTTCCCCCATGCCACGATGTTGAGCCACAGGGTATTTTTTTCTTTTCCGATATGTTCATCAACTGCCAGTGAGAACTTCATGACCGTGATGCCAGCTGGGGTAAAGGTGATGCGCGGGTCCTGGCCCAGCCGACCAATAAAACTACATTGATTGAGCGTTGCCACTCCCTCATCCTTTCATAGAATTTCGCCTTGTAAATATTCCTATAGTCATAAAATATTCGTGCAAACACGAAGTTGAGAGAGGGTCATAAGAATGGCTAAAATAGTTTCATCAGCGCGCGCTTGTGTCTGCTTTACCATGCCTTTCCTCCTTACAATGGAACGGGGAGCCTCTCATCCTCTCGACAGGTCGAGAGGCTCCACAGAAACGGATAAGCCTTACATCATGAATGCTGGGCACACGGGTTGGGGCCTGCATTTTTTTTATGGCATTTGCCCAGGAAGAAAAACGCGAATAAGGTCGGATTCAAAGCCTGATGCGTGTTTGTGCTGCTCATGTCGCCTATTTTGTTGCTGAGAATGAGTACATGGGGATGAGTGTGTATGAACATGACCGGGAGCGTTTTGTACACCTGAGGGGCTTTTAGGCCATCTGCCATCACTATTGCCACATG
>DASSXK010000768.1:0-3739 GCA_035703945.1 Ktedonobacteraceae bacterium
TCCTCTTGGTGAGATCTGGAAGCTCTATACACGTTCCTTAGATACTCCTATTCAGACCTGGCTTAATGCTCCCCGTCGACTTCTACGCAGCTTTACCTATACACGGCAGCAGCGGAAACTCGCTCAGGTTGTTCTGAACAAACCTGCCTTTGATTATGGAGCAGAAACCAGCCTGCGTCAGGTTGCCAGCGATATAAAGCACCATCTTTTCTTCCAGGAGATTGATCAATCGATGTATCTCAAGGTTGCGCAGAAACAGATTCTGGAAACCGTCAGTAATTTCCTGGAGGAGCACCATATCAATACAGATGAGTTTAGGCAGCGACAGCAAATGCTTTTAAATAGCGGCATAATTAATACTGGCACCATCAGCAATTCTAACCTGATAGGGAGTGTTTCTGACGCTCAAGTCGCTATGTCCGTTGCGTCAGCAATCCAGCCAGCGGCCCCTGGACTACAAGCGTAAGTTGAGCAGGAGGAAATATTCATGAATCAAGATCCAAAGGGTGGTAAAACAGAAGATAATAAGCCATCTCATAATAGTGGCATCATTAATAGCGGCTCTATTAACAATGCTAATATGATCGGTAGCATGAGCGGGGGACAGTTAAGCATGACAGCAGGAGCAGCGCCCGCTGCTCCACCCGCTTCGGCGCAGGAAGGTTCCTCCGCGCAAGCGTCCGCCAAACGCCAGGCGAAGCAATTTGACGTTTGTATCATCTGTGCCTTGAGTGAGGAAGCCAGCGCCGTCATTCAGGAATTCGGGGATCGCTGCGAAGGGGCCGTCTTCAAGCGGTCCTTTAGCAAAATGACTGGTTACGAATATAAATATACAACGATTACTAATATTGAAGGTGAAGAATTAAAAGTCCTCGTGATGCCGATGCCCTTTACTGGACCGATTGAGACCGCCAATGCTGTGAGGTCGCTGGTAGTTGAATTCGAGCCACGCTTTATGGCAATGTCGGGTATCTGCGCCGGTTACAGGGAGAAAGTAGCGCTTGGAGATCTTGTTGCCGCCACCTACGCCTTTTCCTATGAGGAGGGTAAAGTTGAGGCGGATGAATACGACCAGGATCGCTTCCGGCCTGAATGGAGAACCCATTCGGCCGCGAAGCGCATCGTCCAATATCTCCAGGGTTTTAAGGAGTGGTTGGAGCCGATCACTAAAATGAAGCAGCAGCACCTGGGACGGGAACTGTTGCCAGGCGAAAAGCCCAGGCTTTTGATCGCTCCCGTCGCCTCGGGTATGGCTGTGCAAGGAAACAATCCTTTTCCCAGACTTTTGGAGCATAATCGTAAAGCCCAGTTTCTTGATCAAGAAATAGCAGCCTTCTATCAAACGCTGAATGAGTTTCCAAATGTCTTTTTCCTGGCCGTTAAAGGAGTATGCGATTTCGGCGATAAGGCCAAAAATGATGATTATCATGAATACGCTGCACATGCCTCAGCCATCTTTCTTTTGCTTTTTATGCAAAGTTATGTTACGAATGAAACAATGACACGAGAAAATATCTGAGCTATCGAAATTTCTGTAAAGGGGATTAGATATGAGCGAGGTTCAGCAATTGGACAATTATCGGCTCATTCAGCAACTCAGCAATAATGGACTGGCAGAGGTCTATCTGGCTGAGGATATGTTCTTCAATACGCTCACCGCGATAAAAATATTCCAGCAGCCCCTGCTAGAAGCGGATCTCCAGGCATGTTCCCTTGAGGTCCGTAAGCTTGCGGGCCTGGTTCATCCAAATATTTTGCCTATCCTCAAATTTGGCAGTGAGGATGCAAAGTTCTTTCTGGCGATGGAGTATGCCCCTGGTGATACCCTGCGGCAGAGTTATCCAGTAGGTAAACGCCTGGACCCCGGTCTGGTCCTCTCCCTGGTGAAGTTAATTGCCAGAGCCCTGGAATATGCCCATAGCCAGGACATTGTACATGGCGATCTCAAGCCGGAAAATATTCTGCTGGGTCCAAATGGAGAGGTATTGCTCAGTGATTTTGGGATTTCTCGCTTCTTGCAGGCTCGTCAGCAGCAGTTGGTCCAGGCGCGTGATGTGGCGAGCGCCTATATTGCCCCGGAGCAACTTGAAGGTCGAACCCTGCCAGCCAGCGACCAGTATGCTCTCGCGCTTATCGCCTCTGAATGGTTGCTCGGTGTGTCGCCGCAAGAAATTCACGCTGGCTCGTTCCCTGGCGCAAGCGGAGAGGAAAACTTCTCGGCGATCAATGAAGTCCTGACATTGGCAATGAATAAAGATCTAGACGAGCGATTTGGCTCTATCCAGGCCTTTGCCAGGGCTTTCGAAGTGGTATGTGGTGAACTTGCATCTGATCATGCACCAACGATTGCCGATGAAAAGCGCTTTAGCACGTCTATCAATGTCGAAGGGCCAGAGATAGCGCAGCCCGCTCCCTATGTAGCACCAGCTTCATGGCAGCAGGCAGGCCCTTATAGTCCTGCCTATAGCAACCAACCTTTTGACAATCAACCTCTACCCCTGCCTGCTGCTGGAGCTTATGGTAATCCTTATCAAGCTGCTCCACCTGTCGCCATCGGAGCCTATGGTAATTCCTACCCATCGCAGCCGCCTGTTGTCGGGGTGTATGGAACCCCTTATCCGCCGCAACCGGTCCAGCCGAGGAGTTGGAGGGGCCTGGTAATCATCCTGGTTATCGTGCTTCTGCTTCTGGGAGGAGCTACTACAACGGTACTTGCCGTTGGACCTGGAAAGGTCCTTCATCTTGTAACAGGAGGCGGCAATGCACCACAGCCAGTCGTGCAGGGATCTGCTGTAAAGACACCAGTAGCCTCGCCGACGCCTGTGCCGCCAACTCCAACCCCTACCATCCCACCGACACCGACACCGACGCCAACGCCGACACCGACAACAGAGCAACAGGCGCAGGCAGTCGTTGTTGCCTACTTTACCGCGATTAACAAAAAAGATTATCAGACCGCTTATAATCAATTTGTGCCGGGCTATCTTGGCGATTACCAGAGTTTTGCCAGTGGCTTCTCCACATCAGCTCATGACGATTATCAATTTGGCACGCTTGCGACGCAGGCTGATGGTACGGTCCAGGTTCCAACCACGCTTATTGCTACCTCAACCTCGGCGCAACAAACCACCTATCAGGGATACTATACTGTAGGGAAGCAATCGGATGGCACCTGGAAGATCATCTCAGCACATATGTCCCAGGTTTGAAGTATTCTGGCGATTTTACTCCTGGCTTCATCAGCATATTCAATTAGCGAATTGAATTGCATATAAATATATTATTGCATATTAATATATTTATAAAGTAGAATAATGCCCTAAAGAGTATTGCCAGGAGGATAATTGAATGACTCAGATCACTAACGAGTTTATGCAACAGATGTTAACCACCACCGGAAATTACACCGTTATAATTTTGAAGTCTGGTCCAAATAAAAATCAGCCAGGTGTTGAAAAAATCGTTTGGGAGCATGGGCGACGAAATTTTGCTTTGCGGGCCGATGGCTTGCTATCGATCGTCTGTCCAATCAACGATGGCAGCGATGTCTCAGGGATTGGAATCTTCAATGCTTCGGTTGATGAGGTAAAAAAGATTATGGATGAAGATCCGGGTGTGAAGGCCGGTGTGTTTGTCTATGAGATTCACCCTTCCCGAAGTTTTCCCGGTGATAGTTTGCCATTCACTTCTCTGACTGAAGGCGCCTGAGAAGTCAGGAGGAACGCTGCTAGAAAAGACC
>DASSXK010000539.1:0-4127 GCA_035703945.1 Ktedonobacteraceae bacterium
GAAGAACAGGCTGAAAAACAGGGCACGGACTGGACCACGCTCCCTGTATCCACGGTTGATGCCCTCGTCCAGTAGAAAAATTGGCAGGAGTAAGAGAAAGAGCACGCCAAGTCTCCATAAACGAGCAGGTGTCAATAAGAAGCGTTCCCAGGCGAAGGTAAGCAGATTGCCCAGTGTGAAATAGAGTATGACTGCCAGGAGCAACCCTACAAATACCTGCCCCACCAGTTGGCGACTGCTGGGAAGCGGCAGGAAGCGCCGAATTGCGAAAATAAGCAGCGACATACAGACGGCCACAAAGAAGAAATAGCCCCCCAGATAATCGGTGAGCAGGGCATGCAGGAAACTAAAAGGCTGCCAGAAATGGAGGATCACCAGCGTCGCACCGATTCCAATGAGCAAGGCTGGATAGAAGATCAGCAGGTGACGTCCTTTGACGGAATGGGGGTCGCTGTTGACCTGAAAGAATTCCAGCAGCAGAGTTCCAAGCGAGAAGATCGCCAGCAGGATTCCAACTACTCCGAATCCCAACCAGAAGAGCCGTGTATTGGATTGTAACTGACCGGTGGAAACTGTATTGGGATCGATGTGCTGCAACCATTGTAGGGTCTCCTGGAAGGCATTACTGGCATTGAGAATGGTGATGTGGTTAAGATTTGGCAGAATAACCAGGCGTCTCGCCGTTCCGTTTGTTGGATTTCCACATTCGAATGTATCGCTATTTTGGGCTAGCGTTTGTGGAAGATTACAGCCCTCCTGAAGCATACGCCTGCTGTCAGGAATTGTCTCGGGCAGGTCATTTTGACCAACGAGCAGCAGCAGGTTACGCGGCCAGGTTGTGGTCGGATATTCCTGACCCACAGGCGAGACCAGAATCGTTGCCAATAGATCCGGCGTGCCAGGGTGAGCCATCACATAGTCCCCGACGGCAGCCGAACCCATTGAATGACCGAGTAAAACGATTCGTGGGTGAGTGGTCGCATTGTTGTGGCTGCGAGAATAGTTGACGACCTCGTCCAATGTCTGCTGGTTCACGGCCCCGTTTTGCGTATAGTCATTAGTCGGAAGTGTGGTGGGTGATTCGCCATGTCCAGGAAAATCGAAGAGATAGGTTGTAATGCCAGCGCGAGCCAGTTCTACCCCATAGCTGGTCATCAGCTCTTTGCTGCCTGAGAAACCATGCGCGACGATTGCTACGAGACTGGTATCGCCTCCAATTGGCTGCAATTTTAGAACTGTGACAGGAAGTTTGCCCGCAATCGTAAAGCTTTGACGCTGAATTTGAGCTTCGTACGCGACAACCCGGTTGAAGCCAAGCGCGAATATTCCAAGGAAGATAAACGAAAGGGAGGCATGAAGCAGGAGACGTTGACGCCTTTTGCGCCGCTTACGCTCATAAAGATAAGCTGCATTGAAGCGATACGAATTCCTATATCGAGACATGTACAGTTCCTCTCAGGTGCGAAACCAGATAGTTGTAGGTGGTGTGCGAAGAAGAGTCAGGCAACCTGTTTTGTGATGACGAGCGCCTACTTATCATTTCCAAATTGGACGACGAGTAGATCCAGGGCCATTTCGGGGCTCATTCTGCTACGTTTGAGTGCCGTGTCCGTCGCGAGTAACTGGCGATATGCGCTTTCCAACTGAGCGGGACTAAATTTTCCAATCTGTCGCAAGGCTTTTTCCGCGACAAAAGGTGCCATCCCTGCGGCCGCCGCGATCTGGCTTGAGCGCAACCCTTTTTGAGCAAGGTCTTTGACTATCAGCAGTGAGCGTACTTGGCTGGTAATTGTACTAATGAGTTTGAGTGGTGGTTCTCCATCCTTGAGCAAGCCATGCAGTATGTCGAGTGCTTGTTTGCGGTTGCGTTGAGCCAGAGCATCGGTTAAATCAAAGATGCGGGCCTCCTGGACATGTGCGGAGAGCAGGCGCACATCGTCAGCTCGGATCGTTGCCCCCTCGCCAGCGTAGATCGAAAGCTTATCCAGTTCATTCGCTAACAGGCGGAGTTGGGGACCAATAAAGTTTGCCAGCAGCGAAGTCGCATCGGGTTCGATTTTTACTCCGATCGACTTTGCGCGTTTATTGATCCAGGTTTCAAGACCTGCGCCTTTCGGCAGGGTACTTTGAATAACCTGACCGTTATTATTCTGGGCCGCTTTTACCAGGATGTGGCTGGCATCAAGTGCTTCATCCAGTACGAGGATGAAAATAGTAAAATCGGGGATCTGAGGAATATATTCGGCAAGGGCCTTTTCAAAGCCAGCCCGGGTATTCTGAGCGCTTTTACTTTTGCTCCCTTTCTTGCCTTTTTTGGGTTTGTCTGTCTCGGTGCTTTCTTTGGAAGAAGAGGCCTCAGCAGCTTCCCTGGCTTCTTCGCCGCGCTTCCTCTTGGGGAGACCGTCCAGAACAACCAGGCGTTGATCGGTAAGAAAAGGGAAGGTATTACAAGTGGTGGTGAGTGTCAGGAAATCGACATCACCACCACTATAGGTCTCCTGATTATATTCGAAATTCCCCTGTTGCCGAAGCTTTCTTAATTGCTCACGACTGGAAAACTCGTCGTTGCCATGAAGGAGATAAAACATGGTTTATTCGTTGGTGACTCTTGGACGGCGATAGTCCTGCGCAGACATTCTTGCAATGAGAGCATCGGCACTCATCGCCACGATAATGCCCAGAATTGAGCAAAGAAACAGGCCGCCAAAGAAGGTCGCAACAGGGTCGGCATTTGGAAGTGGAGTGTCGTAGATCAGGGTTCCGACCCAGCCATCAACGATCACAAAACCAAGCGCGACACCGACGAACCCGCCGCCAACGACGACGTTACGATTTCTTACGGCGCTAATCCAGAATGCTAAAAATAAAACGATGGGAAGTGCAATAATCGCGGCAAACAACGATGCGATTAAATACCCATTCATATTGAAATGCCTCCTGAGTGTGTAGATGAAAGAGTGCTGGCCATATTATACGTCAGTCATCGGCCTCTGACAACCGCCGATTTCAACTCTACATCGAAGGAATTATGAAAAAAGGCGAGATCTCAAGGTTCAGACCTTGAGATCTCGCCAAAAACTTTGCGAAAATTAATGATGAGCAGGGACAGGTTTATGTGACAGTGATCTTATTGTGGCTCGCTGTTTGCGCCAATCCGCCAGCCCATCGCGGGCGACAGAAAGGAATGAGGCTTCGTTTTGGTGCGCTTTGAAGAGTGCCCAGCCAATTTTTGGGAGCGTCAGTGTATTAGAAAACACCAGATAGCGACTTTCCCAGGTTGGCTGAAACTTCTTTTTGAAATTGAACAGCGACTGATTTTTGGCCGGATTGCCGAAACGTTGCGTCAGAAAATCCACGCTATTATCGAGGAATGTTTCATCCATATTATTGGCGTTGCTGAGGGGAGCGAGGCCAAGACTGACCATCTCGCTGCCCATGTCCTTCAAATGTTCGATAGAACGAGCCAGCAGCAACTCCATTGTACCTGGCGCACACTGTTCTGCGCGCCGCATCAAGTCGAGTCCCCAGCCCTTACGTCCATAAATTGGAATGAAGGTGATAAAGGCATGAATTTTGTCGTTTAGATCGACGGCCAGCGCATAGATCTGGTCTTTTTCAGTGCAAGGATCGAAGTGACCCATGCTGAAACCCATTTCCGAGCCACCTTTTTCCTTTAGCCAGTTCTGGGAGATGAGCTCCATCTGAGCGATATGGCCAAGGTTGAACATCCGAGTACGCTGGAAGACGATGCGGAGGCCATCTTTCTCGGCCCGTTTGGCGCTGGAGCGGACATTTGCCATTGCCCCACCCTTCAGTGTGAAGTTCTGAGCATTGATCACAGCATCTTCACCGATCTTAAACAGGCGCAGACCAAAAGAGCGATACATCTCAGCCAGATTGTCCCGTACTTGCCAGAAGACCACCGTCCAGTCCTGTGTATGACAGAAGGCCATAAATTCTTCCATGACCTCCTGTATTTCGCTTTCAGGGCCAATTGGATCGCCCGCAACAACGGCGACGCTGCCTTCAAGCACATAACTAATGACTGACTTACCCGATTTTGAGAAAAAGTAGGTTTTGTCGTCGTCGAGTGAAAAGTAGGAAATGGAGTTCGTACCATATGAATG
>DASSXK010000022.1:0-2600 GCA_035703945.1 Ktedonobacteraceae bacterium
CGAATGCCCGCCCAGAAGTTGCGCCGCAGTTTACCCATGTAGTTGCCAATCAGAATAAACAGGCATGAGACAGCTATCCCGATGATCATCGCCACATTGACTGCAATATGGAAAGCGACAGCGAAGGATAACAGTTGAAGCACCAACATTAACAGGACGACTGCCGGTGCGAGAATTCCAAGAAAACTGCGCACCCCTCGCTGATCCGGCACCGCCGGACCAAGTTTTGGCAAAAACCGCAAGAACAGCGCCAGCGCCAACCCGAGCGCAGGCCAGAGCAGACAGGCAATCAACTTTGGCATACTTCTATCAACTTGAGAGGCTGCATTCCAGTGCGACGGCACCATCGGCGGCAGGAAAGGATACACAATCAGAGAAACAACTATCTGGATACAAACCAGGACCAGAGCCAGCAACAATCCACGCTGACCAGCAGTCCGCTCTTGATCATGTATATCATCCGGTGTAAAGGAATCATCCGGCGGATTCATCATTTTTCTCCAAAAAACCTTGATTTTCAGATGGGTGCTCATCTGTAATCGGCAAACTCGTATCATCCTTCACAACGGCAGCGTGATCATCTATGCCTCCCAACCAGCCCATGATTTCGGTCAGGAGATCCTGAAAGACCGTTGTATTCAGCGAATAGATTTGAAACTGGCCACGACGCTCCACGCGCACCAGGTCGGCCAGTTTCAAGACAGTCAAATGGTGTGACAGCGCGGTCCGGCCAATACCCAGGTATTCCGCCAGATCTCCCGCTGTCTGTTCACCACCTCGCAGGTATTTTAGCAGCCGTCGCCGGGTCGGGTCCGCAATGGCTTTATAAGCTTCTTGCATCACAACGCCCTGCCAGCGACCTTCAAACGTCCAGTCGCAATTAGCCAGATGGCAAAAGCAATCAATGGCAGGCAACCAATCAAACCAACCGGAGGTCGAAGCAACGAATCCCCTGCCGAAAGCAGCAGGGCGACCAGCCCGGCCTGAGCATTGATCGCCGCATGGGCCAGGGCTCCCGGCCAGACGCTTCTGGAACGCAGCCGCAGCCAGCAAAGAATCACGCTCAGAGGAACCGTAAACACGACCATCATCCCGACGCCAGCCAGGGGATGGCCCGGAAAATTGTATCCATTCAATAAAATCAACGGCGCATGCCAGAGTCCCCAGACCACACCTGTGATTACAGCAGCCCAGACGCCTCCCAGCGGTGCCAGGCGAGGAAACAGGTAGCCACGCCACCCAAACTCTTCACCAAACGTAAAGATCATATTGATGGGAATCGCCAGTGTGAAAGACAAAACCACCCCCACCAGGACACTTAGTTGCGCGACCTGAACCGGAGTCATTGGCACCTTTTGGCTCGACTTATTCAGGGTTGGGGCAAGTGTATTCGCCACTTTCTGAATGTTCTCTGCCAGCGCCCAGTGTTGTCCACCAATCACCAGCGCCAACCCAAGACCAACCAGCAGGATACAAGGCACCAGCAGATAGGCAAGCAGGTACCAGCGTCCCATCCCTGTCCCTCGTCGCCAGAAGGCAAAACCTGAATCTTGAAAGCCCTCATGCCGCAAGGGACCTCGTACCAGATAGGCCGCGATGGCTGGCCCAAACATACCGATCGCCGCCCGAACGGTAAAATCTACGCCAAATGCTCCCAGTCCCAGCCAGATGGCCCAACTCAAGCCAAACGTCAGCACCAGGAAAATGCCAATATTGAGCCAGTGCATCGGTTCCGCAACAAGCGGATCGGCTTGCGGAACCGGTTCAGCCTCAAGCGGCTGCTCGGCAAGACTATCAGCACTCATATCATCCTCGCAATCTGAAAAGCAGTTGAAATCATTTCAACACTTCAGTATTTACTGAAATACTAACGCATCGCAGTGGGGAAAGTCAAGAGTGGAAAAGCATCTCTCTATTCGTCATCTGGAATCTGTTACAAAGTAGTGAAAATAAACGTCTTCCCTTGTTTCATGCGGACGGATGGAATACAGTAGGTAGCAGAAGCAATGAAGCTGGCGAAAGCAAGGAAGAAGAGAGTATGGATCAAAAAAGTTCTCACGAACGCTTTCTAGAAGAAGACGCGACCTCCGAGCAACGGGAGCGGGCCTTGAGCCTGAATATCCAGCGTTGGTTTACCCTCTCGGCACAATCAAAATCCAGGGAAGCCGTTTACGAAGAGGGCCTTATGTGGACAAGCGGGCACCTGGTTATTTCTTCCATCAATCCCCTCCACATTGACGATCAGTTAGACCGTGCGCTCCAATGGTTTCGTGCGCAACAACCTCTGGATGAGGTTATCTGCTGGTACGCCACCGCAACGCCTCCAGGAGACCTTGCAGCGCGTTTACTTGCTCGCGGGTTTGAACCAGACGAGCAACCGAACTGGATGTGGTGCAACCTGCGTGATCTCCCAAACCAGCGTATCCCTTCCTCAACCTTCAACATTCAAGCCTTTGAGGACGAACCCGTAGCGCAAGCGGATACTCTTCCTTACTATCCTGCTAAGAAAAGAAACGCTCGCGCCATCATGCATCGTCTTGATCCACGTCAGGTACGCAGTCTGGTCGCTTTTCAGAGGGGCCAGGTAGTGGGACGATGCA
>DASSXK010000102.1:0-5662 GCA_035703945.1 Ktedonobacteraceae bacterium
GCTGCCAGGGAGCATCTTCTACTTGCGGTCACGATTTATCGATCCCAGCACAATATTCGCGGCGAAGGACGGGCATTGACCAAGCTGGGTGAGGTCTATCAGCGGCAACGAAAGTTTGAGCTCTCTCTCTCCAACCTGGAAAGGGCTCTGGAGATTGCTCGCATGGCCAACGACTTGCGTGGAATTGGCTGGGTGCTTCATAACAAAGGTGTCACCTTGCTTGAAGCCAGAGATTATGAGCAGGCTCATGAGTGTTTGCTGGAGGCTCTTCAGCAACGCCAGCATATTGGTGATCAGCGTGGTATTTGTTGGACCCTGCATAATCTTGGCCGTCTCTATATAAAGCAGGCTCAGTTTGAAGAGGCCATGGCAGCCCTGCTACTGGCCCAGCTAAGTTTTGAGCAGCGTCAAAGCCAGGATGGCCAGAAGAATCAAGCCCGGCTAGAGGAGCTGCGCAGCAAAGTTGGCGAGATCGAATTTAACCGCTTGCATCGTGAAGTCTCCCCAAATCCCTCGCTTATCATCAGTGCACAACTGAAACGTTATTTGGAGCAGAAGTAGCTGAAATCGTACTTGAATTGCCATGAAGCGCATGTTAAGCTATCTTTATGGAATATTTCCGGTTCACAACTGGTTTGAGCTACACGCTTGAACAACTGAATGAGATGCATAATCTTAGTTTCAGTGGCTATCTTCTTCCGATGGAAACGACTCCTGTAGAACTTGCTACCTTCTACCGTGCGCACCAACTAGACCTTGCCTGGACGATCTTGATGCACACTGAAGCTGGTGAGTTTGTGGGATTTTGCTGTGTGGGAATTCGCAATACGCGTAGCTGGTGCGGCAACCTGGGGATCGCTCCGAAATTCCGGGGTCGCGGCCTCGGCAAAATCTTGCTGAACCAGATAATTACGTTGACTCGCGAGGCTGGTTTAAAGACCCTTCAACTGGAAACAATTACAAAGAACGAACCCGCTTTCAAGCTTTACAAAGGCGCAGGTTTTAACACACTCCGCACGTTGCACAGCCTTCGACTGACTACCGCTGATCTACGTGAGCAGCAAGCAAACATAACCTTTGCACCCCTGACATTGGAACTGCCATTTGCCTGCTTGCAGAATCAAGTTCGTTCCTGCTGGCAGAGGGAGCCAGCCAGTATCCTTTCGACGGCCCACGAAGTGCTTGCTTCTACCAGTCTGCCTGCTTCAATCGCTTTATGCTATCAGCGAACGTCAAACTTGCTGCGTGTGCAGAGCGCAATTGTATCACCCGATACAGAAAAGGGAGAGCTGGCTGCGCTACTGGTTGCGGCTGCCGAGGAGATCCCACAGATCTTGATTCCCAGCGAACCGGAAAATAGTCAGGTCCTTCTGCTTGCCCGTGAACTTGGAGGTCGAGAAACATTGCGTTTTTATGAGATGGAGCTTGCTTTAGATAAGGATTAGTAGCAAATTGTATGCAAAGCATGCGTTTTGTCGCTTTTCTCATCTAGCTCTGGTATACTATGCGGAGGCAGAAGCCGAAAGCATTGTTCCTTTGCCAGGGATATTTCGGTTTTGTGGCCGCTGAGTTTCTACGTGAAGTAGCTCAGATGAGTTTTGCAACCTTTTACTATGCCGTCCGTCTAGTAATTATGGCATTATCTCCACAGATTATCCTAAAGGTTAGCTGGTTTAACTAAAGATGAAATCATTTACTGATTATTATGCGGTGTTAGAGGTAGACGCGCGGGCATCGAATCCTGAAATTCGAGCGGCCTTTAAAAAGTTGGCGCTCAAATTTCATCCAGATGTTTATAAAGGGGCGGACGCCGAGGACAAAATGCGCCATATATTAGAGGCGTATCAGACCTTGAACGACCCTCAAAAGCGCCGGGCCTATGATATGATCCGCTCGGAGCATCTGCCAGACGCTCGTTCGTATTCTCCTCCTGTTGCAACTTCGACTCCCATCAGGCCGATGGGGAGCAAACCCGACCAGGGGAATGTGGTTTCGCCAAAAGCGCGGCGCGATCGTCAACGTCATTATGCCTTCCCTGATCTCAAGCCTGATCGCCCTGCTGACTTTAGTCTTGGAAAATTTTCATATAGTCTCACTTCGGAACAGGTCGCCAGACTTGTGAAGAATGGGTTGCTGCGTGGCAAAGCCCCCACTTCGCGGACTGGTGAGCAGGGCCTGTACCACTGCCATCGTTGCCAACACGAGTGGCAAGCGGTGACGTTAGAGGGCCTGGAGATTGATCGAACTTGCCCTCATTGCCACTCCGACGATTGGAGTGAATTTCTGTTGCTGCGCTGCGTCCATTGTTCGGCGGTTTTTGAAAGCGAACAGATTCGTTATGAGATCGGGACATACGATTATGGCGATGGGGCGCTCTGCCCACCCTATGAGCTGTTTCCCCTCTGTCCATATTGCGGTACTGCGAACTGGTCCCCTGCGGAAAACCTCCGCGTAGATACCTTGCGAGCTAAAGTGGCTGTGCGTAACATTCTGTTTTTCTGGTTGCGCCTTGTCCTCGTGGCTCTGATTCTACTTGGGGCGTTTCTTGCTCTGGTCTCTGTGATGCACTGATGATGTTTATCTTCTTTGTCTGAATTCAAAAGAATCCGCTCCTTCCCTCCCTGACAAGCAAGCGAAGACCCCTGCTTCATTACGTTGCAGGGGTCCTGTCTTGCTGATTGGTTTCGACTTCTGGGCAAGCCTGTTGTTTAGTTGGTGCTGCCTGCCTTGATCTCTAAAAGGGTCGGAGTTGATCCCTGATATTGAACTTTGACTTCGACCAATTGATTTACGCCAATGGCCTGAGCATTATTGAAGTCTTTGATCTCTGTGCTTGGAGTGATGGTGAAGCTATAATTGTTTGCGCTACCAACGTTCAGGTGAATTGTGTTACCGCTACCGACCGCGCTGGTTGTGAGACCATTAAAAGTCACTTGATTGGCCGTTTGCTGATCGCCACTATCGGCTATGCTTAGCTTCGTTGCTGTAAAACCAGTTCCGACAGATGGGGCCGCTTTTACTTTAATGACCTGGCCGGTTGTGGGGCGTCCCCCATTGAAATCGCTCAGATCGGTCTGGGCATTGAGGGTCAGCGAAAGTACTTCTCCGGTTGGAAGTTTGACTGAGGCCTGGTTGCTGGAGATGCTCTGAACGGGTCCGACGAATGCGATGCTACCGCTTGTGCTATTTTGGGTGTCGGGGCTGCTTTGCGCTTCTGGGGTCCCATCGCCGGGTTCAACAGCATTTGAGTCACTTGTCACGTTGTACGATTGATCGGTATTCGGGGTGACATGAAAAGTATAAATCTTCCCTATTTGGCTCTGCACCATTGCAATCTGGCTTGCCGACAAGCCATGAATAGTAATAGACTTGCCCTGGACGGTGAGAGTCACACTATTGCCTGTAACGCTTGCTACAGTGCCTGTGAGCGTACTAAATTGGCTGGTTGTACTTCCAATCGTGCTATTGCCTCCGCTGCCGGTCCCCGTATAGGAGCCGGAACAAGCGCTAAACAGCAGCACCAGACACAAACCAAGCACGCCTACACTGAATACCTGTAAGAATTTGAAATTGTTGATGGCTTTCTGTCGCATCTGTGCCTCTCCTTACTATCTCTGGTTTTTTCTTTTGATCGCGTGGTTTTCTCACGCCCCTTTGTCTTACTTTCGACTATAGCAGAGATTTTCTGTATGCACTATGCCCTGACGCATAGTGTTAAGGTGAATCATTTCACTGTTCGTTGCTGGAGTTTGTTGGCGATGCTAGCTTACTGAGACGATCATCTAGCTGACGTAATTATTATTCATTCACTACGTATTTATGAGGTTAATCGATCAGTTTCTATGCTGGTTATTGTGGCGTTTCTCGGCTGTAGCGCATGAATTGTTTGCGGTACAAGTTCTATCTTGTGCTATACTTTTCCCATTAAAGCCAAATGAAGAAGGAGTTTGAATTATGTCAGAGCTGACAATAGCTGGGATCTACCCTCCCTTGCCAACGTTTTTTACGCCTGAGGAGGAGCTTGACCTCAAAACTTTGCAGCATCATATCCAGCAGCTTAAGGATACGGGCCTTGCGGGATACGTTGCATTAGGAAGCAATGGTGAGGCTGTCCATCTGACTTCGGAGGAGCGGGCCCGTGTAATTGAGGCGGTCCGCGTTGCTGCCGGTGAGTCTGCTCTCCTGATGGTTGGTTGTGGGGACCAATCGACGCGTACGACGCTTGCCCATTGTCGTCTGGCGGCTGAGAATGGAGCCGATATCGCCCTGATTCTTCCTCCTTTCTACTATAAAAGTCGTATGAAGCACGATGCTTTGCTGGCTCACTACCTGGCCGTTGCAGATCAGAGTCCACTCCCGTTGCTTATTTATAATATGCCAAATAATACAGGTGGCCTGGATCTGGGTGCCGAACTTGTCGTAGAACTTGCTCAACATCCCCGTATCCTCGGGATAAAAGATAGTGCCGGGGATATTCCCAAACTCGCTCAGATTGTGGCGCAAGCCCCCGCCGATTTTAAGGTTATGGCTGGAAGCGCGGGCTACTTACTACCAGCCCTGCAAGTTGGCGCAGTCGGAGCGATTTCCGCGCTGGCGAATATTTTTCCACGCGAGGTCTGTCATCTTCAGGCGCTTTTCACCTCAAAAGCCCTGGATGAAGCCGAGCGCCTCCAGGCTCGTCTAAAACCAGCCAACACGGCGGTAACGGCTACCTATAGTGTTGCGGGGCTCAAAGCGGCCCTGGAGATGATTCATGGCTATGGCGGCGTACCGCGCTCGCCCCTTTTGCCTCTGAACGATGAAGAATCCCGATACCTGAGCGAGGTGTTGCAAGATTTACAGCTACCAATCCTGGATTGAGAGCGTATCTCTGAAAATTATAAGCTAGCTTCCTTCTTCCGACACGAACGTCTCTTGTCCTCTGTTAATGAATCCGATACACTGTATGTAGGTAGGAAGAGGTTCAGGGCATGGCAAGAGATATTTGTGTGTGAACCTCTGGCTGAGAGTATTATTCAAAGGCTGTCTTTTCATCAGAAACAGATCAGAAAGGCGTCCCATAGATGACACTTGATGTAGAACTTTATCGTCGCACTATCTATGCTGAAGCCAGGGATCAAGCAGGAGCCACGCGTCGTATCAGTGTCATCGACATCGGTTCAGAGGCAACGGAGCGCACATTGGTTTTCTTGCATGGCTTTGGCGGTAGTGCAACCCAGTGGGTCTACCAGTTACAGACCTTTGGTTCTGTTCACGACCTGCGCGTTATTGCCCCCGATCTGCGTGGCCATGGCCTGAGCGATAACCCTCCTGGCAGCAAGTTTACCCTTTCTGAGATGGTTGATGACCTCGAATTGATTCTGGCAACCCTGGCTGTGACGTCGCCCTTCTATTTGATCGCACATTCCTTTGGGGGAGCAATTGCCACCGAATACGCTTTGCGTCACCCCGAAAGCCTGCATGGGCTGGTTCTGTTAGGGGTACCTTCCCGTTTCCTCTTGCGGCAACTGCTCTCGCTCGCGCTCCAGGTGCCCGACCCAGTATTTGGCTGGCTGGCGAAACGCTTGAAGGTCGCCCTCTTCGCCCCACAACATACACTCAAGTACATGAATGATCATCTGATGTCCACCTGGCAGGGGGCGAAGCGACTGCCGCTTGTGCA
>DASSXK010000141.1:0-2788 GCA_035703945.1 Ktedonobacteraceae bacterium
CAGAGAGTCAGGAACATCATTGGTATTGGTTTGAGTTGGGGCCAGCTTCGCAAGCGCAGGAAGCTGGGGATTATCTTCTGACTGAATGAGCCTCATCTGTTCAATTGCCAGACCATCAGCGATATAAAGATGGTAGGCCAGTTCAAGTGGTGACCATTCTCCAATCACTGGATGTTTTTGTAATTCTTCGCGGCTAAATTTAGCGAGTTGTCCAAGGAACTCGATGCGTGCATTTACCATTTTGCGTCGCACTTTTTCTAAAGGATTCTCCACTTGCGCCATAAGATCCTCCCGAAGCTATTGATCCTTTTTCTTTACAAGTTGACTATATAAACGTTCCAGTTCCTCTTGATTATTAAAATGCAGGACAAGTGTGCCTTTGCCACGTGGATTTGTTTTAAGATCGACTTTGACCATTAAAGCATTACGAAATTGAGCCTCCAGATCGCTTACAACGGGCGAGGGACGGGTCTTTGCTTGAAGCTCTTCGTTGATCTGTTCCTCCGTAATCTTGCCTTTTTTAAGCATGGAGGCGCGTTCTTCGGTCTGGCGGACATTCAGATGGTTGGTGATAACCAGCTCCATCAGTGTAATCTGATCTTCCTCGCGGGTGACGCCAGCAATCGCACGGGCGTGGCCTTCGGTAAAGTTGTCAGGCTGATTTACCAGCGCGTCGCGCAGTTTTGGCGGCAATTGCAGGAGGCGCAGGGAGTTTGTGATTGTCGAGCGATCCTTTCCAACCTGTTGAGCCACCTGTTCCTGGGTCAGGCCAAACTCCTGGACCAGCGCTTGATAGGCCAGGGCCTCTTCGATTGGATTGAGGTCGGCACGTTGAATATTTTCGATCAGAGCCATTTCCAGCATTTGTAGAGGCGTGACCTCTTTAACGATGACAGGCACCTTATTCAGGCCGGCATGCTGTGAGGCTCGCCAGCGTCTTTCGCCAGCAATGATCTGATATTCAATCGCGACCGAGGGCATGAGCGAATCAGAAGACTCCCGCACCTGTTTAACGGCGTGAGAACTATCATCATCAAACCAGCTATCGTCCTGCTCTTTGCTGTCCGTTGGAGCACTATCGAGGCGTTTAACGACGATAGGTTGGAGCAGGCCATGTTCCTTAATCGAGGCACTGAGCTCCAACAGCCGGACGTCATCTTCGCGAAAGACTTTGCGGGGCTGACGAGGATTTGGGATAATGCTCAGGACATGAACCTGAAGGATACTATCCTCACTTAGTCGAGTGGGCTGCTGGGTGGCCATCACATCGGAGGCCCCCGAAATTAATGCGTCCAGCCCACGCCCCAGGCCGAAACGTTGTTTAGCCACGAGCCATGACCTCCTCCGCCAGTGCCTGGTAGGCTTGAGCACCGGGCGAGGCGGGATCGTAATCGAGGATTGATTTGCCAAAACTAGGAGCCTCACTGAGGCGGACATTGCGACTGATGATAGTTTGGAAAGCCTCTTTTGGATAATGTTGTCGTACTTCGCGCACAATCTCGTTTGCTAGGCGTGTGCGTGGATCAAACATTGTCAGAATCACGCCCGCCACATAGAGTTCAGGATTGAGCTTGCTTTTCACAATCTGAATCGTGTTCTGAAGTTGGCTCAGCCCTTCCAGAGCCAGATACTCACACTGAATCGGCATAATCACGCCATCCGAGGCGACAAGCGCGTTGACGGTTAGAAGTCCGAGCGAAGGGGGGCAATCGATGAGGATATAATCGCACCTCTGACGAATCGGCTCTAATGCTTGACGGAGCTTATGCTCACGAGCTATCATGCCGACCAGTTCAATTTCGGCAGCAGCCAGGTCCATCGTACAAGGCGCCACGACTAGCTCGCGACGTTGGGTTGG
This sequence comes from Ktedonobacteraceae bacterium, assembly GCA_035703945.1. Lineage (GTDB taxonomy): Bacteria > Chloroflexota > Ktedonobacteria > Ktedonobacterales > Ktedonobacteraceae > DASSXK01. The sequence goes on from DASSXK010000141.1 coordinate 1,859, forward strand.
TACAATTACATCGAATATGTTGATTTCATCATTTTGTTGAATTAAAAGATCGTACATTGTATGCTGTCGTGTTGTCTGTGCGACACCAATACCGCTGGTGGTGTTCCCCTGAGGGTCGATATCGACGAGCAATACCTTGCGACCTGCGGCTGCCAGATACGTAGCAAGATTGATAGAGGTAGTTGTTTTGCCAACTCCCCCTTTCTGATTAGCTATTGCATATACTTTTGACACAGGCTGCTTCCATACCTTTCACCTGATCTTGACCGTCAGTCGGCTGCTCTATCCCTTGCTTATCAAGTAGTATCGTCATTGTAACAAATGCCCGGGTCAGACGCAACTAGCTCGTTAAGAAAATTGAGGATTATGGTAAGCATTTATGAATGTGTTTCTTTCGATGCTACTGTCTGTACTTGTGCTTATCCATTGCTGCTATTTCTGTTTGGGGGCTAAATGCGTCGGAAAGTTTTCTGGCAAAGTTTCTAATCTGACAGGACTTTTAGCAGACGATCTTCCCGGAAGAGTCGGCTCCAGCGATTAGCGCGAGATTCTGCCCAGGTTACGCCCAAAACCAAGGGCCGTCAGCACACCGAAGGAGACGACAATTAACACAACGGAGATAGCAACGGCCGTGTCCAGATCGCTTTCGGCTGCGATGTAGACCGCGATCGGCATGGTCTGAGTGACGCCGGGAAAATTGCCCGCAAAGGTAATTGTGGCTCCAAGCTCGCCAAGCGCCCTGGCCCAGGCCAGACCAGCACCCGCGAGTAAAGCCGGTCGCACGAGGGGCAGCACCACATGCCAGAAAGCATAGAGCGGCGTGGCACGCAAGGTATACGCTGCCTGCTCATAGCGTTGGTCCAGTTGTTCCAGCCCGGCCCGAGCGCTATTGATGAAGAACGGGGATGAAATAAATATTTGCGCCATCAC
>DASSXK010000205.1:0-14639 GCA_035703945.1 Ktedonobacteraceae bacterium
TGCGACGTTCAGGTGGTCTTCCTCCTCAGGCAGACCAGGAAACCATGTTGATTTCTCCAAACGCTCTCGATCAGCCACGACCCCGCACGGGCCCTCGCTCTTCCCCTTTGGCCTCAACCCCAACCGGAGAGCTCGCTGAGAAAGCAAGCAGGCAACGCCCGACCGTTCAGCAAAATGCGTCACGTGGATTAGCGGCACCTGGACTGAGACCACCGGCCTCACAGTCGGGGCAAGTACCACGGCCAACGCAGCGTAGTCAGGCTCAACAACGACGCACGCCTCCTAATCGCCGGATTTCAGGAATTTTATTGGGGGCGATCGCCACGATCGTTATTCTGGCGATTATTCTGGGCGTCTTGATGGCGGTTAATCTGCCTACAGCCGATGTAACAATCACCCTCCCAACGACCGGGTACAGTCACGCCATTAGCTTGCAGGCGAACAGCAACAGCACAAATACAGCAACCACCGTCAAAACCCATACCTTAACGCACGACCTGGTTGTCACAGGGCAGGCCAATGCCACTGGCAAAACGCCCTATGGCACCGTCAAAGCCACAGGAAACGTGCTGTTCACAAACAACGGCACAAATCCCGTGCATATTCCCGACGGCACCGTAGTCGCAACAAACAGCGGTATTCGCTTTGTCACGACGGCCGACGCCCTGGTCTCTACCAGCAAATCCAACGTTGGTCCGACCCTTACGGTCCCGATCGAGGCCCAGAATGCAGGCCAAAGTGGGAACGTTGATGCCGGCACGATCAACAATATCCCACCAGAAGCTCTCTCTAACCTGGCGAGTGATAACCATACGTCCAGTAACAGCATAAACCTGAATGTGACAAATACCGATAAAACAAGCGGAGGCGGCACAGGAAACGCCACTACCGTTACCAGCAAAGATATTAGCACCTTAAAAGCTAGATTGGATAAACAGGCGCAGGCCGAGGCGGCAAGCTGGCTCAAGAGTCAGATCTCATCCGGGAATCTGGCTGGAAAACCCATGATTACAGAAAATCCGATCGCGACTCCCGGTCAGGGGGCTCCGACGTCCACTGGCTCATTTACGGAACGCCTGGAAACGCATATACAGGTGCTGCTGATTCAGAGCCAGGATCTGCAACAAGCGGTAAGCCAGCAACTGACGTCGCTGATCGAAGTACAGCGTCCCGGTTACGCCCTGCTGCAACCACAGATTATAAGTTTTAAACAACTCAAAAGTACCATCTCAAAGAATGGGAATAGTCTGACGATCAGCGGGACAGCAAATGGGCAGATCGCACGCCATCCCAGCGAGAAGACGATTCAATCGTTAGTCAGTGGCCAAACTCCCGATTCCGCGCGACAAACCTTGCTTACAAATACGAAGGCAGTTCAGAATGTGAAACATGTAGAGATCGTCGTTCACCCAGGCTATTTCCCCTGGGTACCATTCTCGTCGAGCAACATTCATGTTGTTTTCAAGCCCGAAATTACGCCAACAGGACCAAAAGCATAACGTTTATTCCCCCTCTTATGGTGGAGACTGGACAAAACAGCCAATGCTTCGTTAGAATGCATAAAGCTTTACAAAATACATTGAAATGATATGCATCGTTTGTTGAGAGAGCTTTCAATTTGTTTTATTCATTTACAAGATCATCAATAAACGATGTGGTCCCAGTAGAGAAAGGGGAAAGGCGCTTTCCAAACCCGGCAGCAGTATGACGGGTGCGCTACATATCCGCATGACGCGATTACTGGCATTAGACGTTGGGGAAGTCAGAATAGGGGTCGCAGTAAGCGATTACTCTGGTTCAATGGCTTTCCCCTATACCATCCTGCATGTCTCCCGCGACGAGGCTCAAACGTTGGCTGCCATCCAACGCCTGATCGAAGAAACAGAAGCAGAGGGTCTGGTTGTCGGTCTACCGATTAGCCTGGATGGTCAAATTCATGCCCAGGGTCAACGCATTCAAGCATTTGTTGAGCGCCTGAAACCTGCAATTAGCCAGCCTGTTATGTTCTGGGATGAACGCCTTTCAACCGTAGAAGCTGAACGTTTGCTTTTTGAAAGCCACTCAGGGCCGCAAGGAAAACCCGGTCGAGGAGAGAGAAAAGCGGGCGGGGCAGGTTCGTCACATCGTGGCCCTGGCAAAGGGAAACGACGTAAAAAGCAACCGGAGCTGGACGATAAAGCCGCTGCCATCATTCTAAAAGAATACCTCGACCATCTCGCGCATGAGAAAAATCGCCTGGATCAGCCCTTACACAAAGAGCAAGAGCAGGTCAAATTGGGAGAGAATGAACAATGAAAAATCGAGGACCCCGTGGTGCGATAACCGCAATTTTAGTCCTGGGTGTTATCATATTTGTTGGAGTCTACTTTGCCTGGAGCACCGCCACTAATGCTTTCCAGCCTGTAAGTTCGGGAACGTCCCCAAACGTAGAGGTGCAAATTCGACCAGATGAAACGACCCAGCAAATTGCCGACGACCTCGCTAATAAACATATTATTCGCAATGCCTTCACCTTCCGTATCTGGGCCAGAATCAAGGGCCTTGATACCAGACTCCAGGCAGGAGTCTATACCAACATCAACGCAAGCATGACGATTGATCAGATCGTATCTAATTTATTAAGCAATTCTCCAGATCAATTTCTTGTCAGTGTGCCGGAGGGCTTGCGCGTTGAGGAGATCGCCCAGCGATTTGCCGCCAATCCAAACCTGGCGAAATTCAGTGCGAAGGATTTTCTAAAATACACTAAAAATCCTAAGAGCTTCCCCGATGCGGCCCAGTTCCCAATCTTGAAAAGCATTCCTGACAATGGCACGATGGATGGTCTGCTCTTCGCCGATACATACGCTGTCCCAGCGACTGGCACCGCCCGACAGATCATCGACCAGATGCTCACAGAATATTCAACAGCCATCAGCACCAATGGGCTCGTGGCCAAAGCCAAAGCCAATCAGATGACAACCTATCAGATGACGATCCTGGCTTCTATGGTTGAAAAAGAGGTCGTGCATCGAAGCGATAGTCCGGGAGTTGCAGGCGTCTACTGGAATCGGGTCTTTAGACCAAATAACGAAACTGTCGGATTCATGAACTCTGACCCTTCAGTCGCATATGCGCGTGGCGTCAGGCCCGGCACAAAAGATCAGTATTGGGGACAACTTGGAGATACCGGCGGAAATATTGCACCGAACAGTCCCTGGAATACCTATACACACAAGGGGTTTCCCCCGACACCTATCTGTAGCGTGAGCCTGAGTAGTTTAGAAGCGGCTGCTTCACCAACCAAAAGCGATTATTACTATTTCTTGAGCATTCCCTCAGGAAAAGTTCTTTATACGAAAACGCTTCAAGAATTTACTAATCTAGCAAACCAATATAACGTCCATTAAACCCGATGAGTGCCTGGTGAAAAGATTCGTCAGGCACTCATCTAACCGATCAACCTGCGAATAAGAAAGCACGAAATCGATGAACCTGAATATATTCCAAATTCTCTTTTTAGCACTCCTTCAAGGAGTAACCGAGCTGTTCCCAATCAGCAGTCTGGGGCATACGGTTATTCTTCCAGCCTGGTTTGGTTGGGGCGACCTGGTTCGAAATGAGAAGTTTCTGCCCTTGATTGTAGCACTGCACCTTGGTACCAGTATCGCCCTGGTTCTCTATTTCTGGCGTGATTGGGTCCAGGTTGTTCGCACACTGATTAAAAGCGTCAAAGAGGGCGAAGTTCGCACCGGAACCGACGAGTGGGTGAGCTGGCTTATCATCATCGGTTGTATTCCAGCAGGCTTGCTCGGCGTGTTTCTGGAGACACCACTCAAGCAACTTTTTGCCTCGCCGCTGGTGGCGGCAACATTCCTGGTCGTGAATGGCTCTGTGCTTTTTGCGGCTGAGCGTTTGCGCAAGGCATCTGAGTACAAGTTAGTTGGTCTCTCACCAAAAGAACGCGAGCGATTCTTTCGTCCTCTCAAATCACTGACCTGGAAAGAGGCTATCATCGTCGGCCTTTCACAATCCCTGGCACTGATTCCAGGCTTCTCCCGTTCTGGCGTCACAATGGTAGCTGGTATGGGCGTACGTATGAGCCACGAGGATGCCGCTCGCTATTCTTTCCTGCTTGGTACACCAATTATATTTGCGGCGGCCCTGCTAGAAGTACCGCAGTTGTTCCACGAATCGGGCGGCACGCTGCTTCTGATCCTGGGCGGTATGATTCTCTCAGGTGTTGCGGCATTTTTCAGTACCAAATTCTTGATGAAGTACTTTGAATCTGGTCGTTTAACACCATTTGCCTACTATTGCTGGGCGGTAGGTTTACTCTCTTTAGGCCTGTTTATCTTTGTCTTCCACTATGCCGGATAAGAAAGCTACATAAAATAGGTATTTTGGCAGAAGTGGTACCCTAAATGGGCTACCAAAAACCCAAAAACAATACAAATTATACTTTTTGCGTCATTATAGTAAAATCATATCGTCTCGTAGGTATGATTAACTAGAAGAGAGCAAGGAGTATATTTTTATGAAGTCGGCTGGTTACGCACTGATGGTTATTGGTGTACTTGGTGTTATTGCTGGTGTAGTAATGATGGTTGCCATGCATTTTCATGGTAAAGCATATGCTGCCCTGGGTGTCGGAGCAGTACTTCTGATTGCTGGCATTGTCGCCACTTACGTCATTCGTCCTGGTAAGACTGTTGCTTAATCTCGTTCTCATCTTCAAGTAGTAAAAGAAACGTGCAGCTATGACTATTCAGTCACTTGCTTGCACGTTTCTTTTCGTCTGGCTTTCGTATATACTGTGTCCGGAAGCATTTTCCGTCATCCCAAAGTTCTTATCAGTTCAAACATAACAGATTGAACATTTAGGAAGGAATTTCACAATGAAAAATCCCGCAGTTTTCTACGGCGCGATCGTTGTCGCTGTCATCACATTGATACTCGCTATTTATTACATGATTCCGGGTGTTACCAAATTCCTCGTCTCTTCCGATCCTACCGGAGCACATATTAAACACGCAGTGCTCTTTGGCGCCCTGTTTGTAGTGTCGCTGCTTGTGGCTGCTGTTGCTCGCCCTAAGAAAGCCGCACTCTAAAAACTTCAAGCACTAATTGGATGTGGAAACGAGCTGGCACCAAAAGCCATCAGGCGCTTTCCACATCCCTTGAACAGGCCTCTCTATTCTTTACGTCAGAACCTCACCAATACATTGAGCATATCCTCGTAAAAACTCATCCGCACTCATGACCTTCTTCCCCTCCAATTGCAAGCGATCCACAACCAGCAAGCCTGAGCCAGTCACGACAGCCAACACCTGTTTGCCCCGCTCATATTGCAGACAAAGGATGCCTGTTTGCAATGGTCTGGACGGTCGCGCCTCCAGGACATGGGCAGTGACAATCTTCAACTGCTTGCCACGCCAGTGAGAGTAAGCGCTCGGCCAGGGATTATACGCTCGAACTGCGCGTGCGATCGCTGCTGCCGGTCGTTCCCAGTTAATTAAGCCGTGCTCTTTTGTCAACATATGGGTATGGGTCGATAACTCATCCGCTTGCGGTTCGGGCGTAATTTTGCCTGCAATCCAATCTGGCAGGGTCTCGATCAGGGTTTTTGCTCCCAGATCCGCAAGTTTTGCCGTTAAGGTACCAGTGGTATCGTCATTTGCAATGGGTATTCGCCCCTTGCGCACCATCGGCCCTGTATCAACCCCTGCATCCAGTAACATGATCGTGACCCCGGCTTCGACGTCCCCTTGCAAAATTGCCGCCGTAATCGGAGAGACGCCACGATACTTCGGCAACAATGAGGCATGGATATTGAGTGTTCCATATCGAGGCTGATCAAGGACAGCCTGCGGTAAAATTTGTCCGAAGGCGGCCACAATATAAATATCCGCCTGATATTCGGCCAGAGCAGCGATATTCTCCTCGCGCTTCAAAGAACCGGGTTGCCAGACGGGAATCCCATGCGCTAATCCCGTTTGTTTTACAGGAGAAAACACGATCTCTTTGCCTCGGCCCACGGGTTTATCTGGACGGGTAATCACACATACAACTTCCAGGCCATCAGGCAAAATAATGCCAGGAGCCGACCCCTGAATCAAGGCTTCCAGTGCAGGAACAGCAAATTGGGGCGTTCCCATGTACACGACCTTGAGCATATTACCTTCTCTTCCTATTTCCGCAAATTCATACGCTCGCAATTATCAAGATTGTGAATGACAATTTTTTCGATGAAATAGGCCACCCTGTCTGGTCGGGCCTCCCAGCAATCTACCCCACCACACGCTAAACCGCAAATCAGTCATGGAACTGACGACTTTTTCAAGAGGTGGTCTTGACGTATAGTAGCATATTCATACCTCGAAAGTACTAAAAGCGGACCTTCTGCAAAATGGACACAGTATGATATACTGGCAAGCGTCATGCAAATAAGTAAGGGACAAAATATGCCAGAATGGGGCAATTCTCAGAGCAATATTCAGCAGAACTTGCCAGCCACGCCAGAGCCAATACCAGCTTCTCATCTAGAAGTGCAACAGGTCTCTCGACCTTATTTTAATCTGCTGGCCACCAGAGCACCTGCGCTTGATTTCACGTCTATCGCTCAACGGACCGACGAAGTAAACACGATTCAGCGCATCCTCTTCAGCAGATCAACCAGTGTTTTGACCCTGACGGGCGAATCTGGCGCAGGAAAAACCGTGCTGGCTGCCCTTTTTTATCGACGTGTTCAGTCCGCCAAAACCCTCCGCCCTCATCAGATCTGGCTTACGATAGGAACCTATACGACTATCCCTGACATTATTACAGCAATCTTGCTTGCATTTGATATCCACGATGACGCGCTCACACTCTTCCCGCAGGAGCACCAGCTCAATTTAATTTTACAGCTACTGCGCCGGCCACAGCAGGGCACATTACTCGTGCTTGATCAGATCGATCGATTGTTTGATCCTGAAACCTATCGTCCCCTGCCAGGACGAGGAGCAACCAATCTTTTCCTGGAGATGCTTCAACAAGATCTGGGCGAAAGTCGTTGCCTGATGACATGTTATAGCTCTCCATACGCCATTCAGGAGGACCAGAGCGATCAGATACGTTCCTATCTCGTCACACGCATCACCATCCCAGAAGGGATCGCTCTCCTGCAACAGCGTGAACTCCAGGGCAATCCGGCCGAGCTATCCCTGGTCTGGCAGCGTTGTGCAGGGCACGCTTTCTCGCTTATCCTCTTCAGTATACTCGCGCGTATCACCAATTTTAGCCTCTCCTATTTGCTCACGGCACCTGAATTTCAAGCTCTCTGGAGCGGAGAAATTACCCCTAACCTGATTCAGGCGATCTTCCATTATCTTAACCCGGTTCAGCGGGCGATTATGCGGGTGCTCTGTCTGTTCAAAAACCCTGTCACGCTTGAAGGCCTGGTCCAGACCTTAATGGGCGACAACCATATCAGCAACCAGCAGGCGTACGAACATGAAATTGCAAGTTTGGTAAATTTCTCGCTTGTCCAGGTTGCTAATACACCTTCAAATGACCTGGAACCGGCAACCTATTATCTGCACGACCTGCTCCGCACCTTTGTATTTGAGCATTATCTCGATGAAGATAACCAGGGAAAGCGTGAAGGGGAAATAGATGTTCCAACCTTTACGTCTACCCATCCACCACAAACCGAACAATTGCTGGCTGCACTTGTGGCAGGCCATCGACAGATCGCCCGTTATTATCTTCAAAGGGCCGAGGATCACTTCCCAGCCCGTGGTCAACGCAGAGGGATTCAGGATGTTGGGCCGCTGATAAACGCTTTCGACCATCTTTGCCTGGCCCAGAACTGGCAAGAGGCCTGCGAGCGCCTTTTCGCCGAGGGTCTCAACGAGGATATGCTGCAATGGGGAGCCTGGCAGACCCTGGCCCGGCTATATACGGCGATGCTTCCCCCGCAAGGGGTGCTGAACCGCCGCGACCAGGGCCTGGTCTCAGCCAATCTCGCGCTTCTCTATAACCGTTTGGGGGATCAGCAGCAAAGTCAGCATTATTATGAACAAACGCTCACGCTTCAACAAAATAGCGATAACATCTATAGCAAGGCCATCACATTGGTCAATCAGGGGGAACTTTTCCGAAGTCGGGGTGAATGGCAACGCGCTCGCGCCAATTTTGAGCAGGCCCGCCAGCTTAACAACCAGGTGCGCAACGCGCAGATTGAGGCCGCTTCGCTTCACAATCTGGGCCTGATTCACCAGAATTCACGCGAGTATGAGGCCGCCATGAAAGCCTATCTTGGCTCTCTGCATATCGCCCAACAGCAACAACAGGAACTGGTTGGCCAGATCCTGACAAGCATTGGCATGCTATTTTATGATCGTGGTAGTATAGTTGAAGCCCTGGCTATTTTGCTCCATGCCTATCATCTCCGCCAGACGCTTCAAGATCCAACCCTCAACTCGCTCCAGCTACTGCTAAGAACACTGGAGCGTCAGATGGGAAGCGAGAACTTTCGACAGTGTTGCCAGCAGGCCCAAAGCAAACAGGCTCAAATTCTGTCTCGACTGCTTACACCAGATGTGAGACAATAGCAAACAGCATTCTCGCGACGAAATCGCATATCGCAACGAAAGAGAGTTTTACCTATGTCCACAACCACGCCCGACCCCAAAACGTCTCAAGCAGAGAATGCCGCCGCGCCTGCTGCTTCCAGGCGTACCCTTCAGGGTTGGCTGCTGGTAATCCTGGTATTTGTAGCAGGAGCAGCATCGCTTGCAGTTGAGATGGCAGCCTCACGGTTGCTCGCGCCTTATTTCGGCACCTCGCTCTTTGTCTGGGCAAACGTCATTGGTCTGATACTTCTCTATCTTACCGTTGGCTATTATGTTGGGGGTCGGTTAGCCGATCGTGTTCCCAAAGCCTGGGGTCTCTATTTGATCACGACCATTGCCGCTTTTTCGATTGGTCTGATCCCTTTTATTTCGCGGCCGATTCTCTCCTGGTCGCTTAGTTCTTTTTCGACGTATTCTATCAGTGTGTTTTATGGCTCGTTGGTTTCGGTTATTTTGTTATTTGCGCTCCCTATAATCCTGTTGGGCTGCGTCTCCCCCTATGCCATCCGCCTGAGCGTAAATCAGGTTGGTAGCTCTGGTCGGACGGCGGGGATGCTGTATGCGATCTCAACCGCTGGAAGCATGCTTGGTACCTTTATACCGGTTCTCTGGCTCATTCCAACGGTCGGGACCTATCGAACCTTCTTGATCACTTCCGCCACGCTCTTGCTGGTCTCCGTTATTGGCCTGGTTGTTTCTGGAAGACACAATCGAAGATCGACTGGTTTCAATAAGAATTTCTTATTCTTCCTGCTCTTTGTGCCACTCAGCTTGACGCTTCTGGGACTGCGCGGTCCAATTAAGCCGGCGGACGGTACCAATGGCGGCGGACGACTGATTGCTGAACGCGAATCAGCATATAACTATATGCAAGTTGTCCAGGCCAATCAGGAAACTCAGTTGATTCTGAACGAAGGGGTGGGTATTCATTCTATCTACTCACCCTCCCGGGTCCTTACAGGAGGTCCCTGGGATTATTTTTTGGCTGCTCCCTACTTCAATAACTACCCCTACACGCCTGACCGTCTGAAAAGCGTCTGTGTCATCGGTCTGGGCGCCGGGACTATCCCCAATGAGCTCACGCAGGTCTACGGCAACATTCCAATTGACGGCGTCGAGATCGATCCAGAAATCGTCACGATGGGACGTACCTACTTCCATATGAACGAGCCCAACCTGCATGTAATTGTTCAGGATGGTCGCTATTATTTGCGGACCACTCCCAAAAAATATGATATGGTTGCAATCGACGCTTACCAGCAGCCCTATGTCCCTTTTCAACTGGCGACCAGCGAATTCTTTGGCGAGGTACGCAGCCATCTTACGCCGCAAGGGGTCGCTGTCATCAATGCCGGGCGGACCGGGAGCGACTTCCGCCTGGTAGAGGCTCTTGCCCAGACGATGCGCAGTGTCTTCCCCAACGTGTATATTATTAATACACAGCGCTTCGCCAATAGTCTGATCATCGCGACAAATGACCATACATCGATCGATAATTTTACAAAAAATATCGCTCCTTTGACCAACCCATACCTGCAAGATATCGGGCAGATCAGTATCGCAACAGGCGATATTCGCCAAGAAACTCATGCCCAGGTCTATTTTTCCGATGATAAAGCGCCGGTTGAACAACTTATTGATCAGATCATTTTTGATTACGTGACCAAACCTGGCAAGTAACCTTTGTCAGACACCCACCTGTAAGAGGGAGGCAGTCTTCACATGGAACCGCTTGATCTCAGTAAAATGCGCGTTATCGATCTCTCCCAAAATTGGGATATGCACACCCCCGGCTTCGCAACCTATGAAGGCCCCACAATCAAATGGATCAAACGTGTGGCTTTTGATAAAGTAGGCGGCCAGCATATCGCATCCACCCTGCATGTTGGCACCCATCTAGATGCACCTCTGCACTTCCTGACGAACGGGCAGGACATTGGTAGTATTCCTCTTAGCAAACTCGTCGGACCGGGCGTTGTCGTGGATCTGGAAGCCTTAGGCATTGGGGATTATGAACTCTATACCTCTGCCCATTTCGAGGAATGGGAACGAAAAACCGGACTGCGTATCCAACCGGGCGACATTGTAATCGTCCACACCGGCTACCACAAATATTATCCCAGCAACTGGTATGGTGAGTCCGAGCCAGACGAGACGCGTTATTTTATCAAGCACCCCGGTCCAACCCGTGAATTCGTGAACTGGGTGCTGGAACGCAAAATCTCCTGGTTCGCCATCGACGCTGGCTCAATGGATCATCCCATGAATACGGTCATTCGTAAGGTCCGACCCGATCTAGCCGCCAAGTGTGCCGCCAAGCTCGGCAAACCACTTGAAGAAATCTGGCCCGACGATGACCTGCAATTGATGCATTACGATATGTTCCCACATGGTGTTTTCCATGTCGAAAATGCTGGAGGAATGATCGACGAGGTTCTGGATCAACGGATCTGGGTCGGTTGTTTCCCCTGGAAATTTAATGGAGGCGAGGCCGCTTTCTGCCGGCTTGTCGCGTTCGTCGGGGCCTGATCAATTCAGGCGTTTATTGTGAAGAGTGCCTTGTCCTTTGCTTGTACACACGCTGGAGTGACCTATGCCATTTAAACCTGAGTATAACCCCGAAATAGATGAGCTAGATGACTGCGAGATCAGTGACATTCCAGTGTGCAATTATGACGAGGAAATAGTCTGGTCTTCTGCCCGCAGGCAAAGTTTGCGACCCAGAAAGAGTCTGCGGCAGAGACGACTTCAGGCCGGGACAACGATCACAGTAATCCTGATCGCCCTGCTCATTCTGCTTTCTAGCTTGAACATTAATCCGCTCGGAGGGGCTATCGGCCTTGTTTTTCCAGGTCTCAAACCTGCTTCCACGCCCGATATAAACATACCCGATAGCCAATTTTACATTATTGGCGTTCCAAGTTGGAGCCAGATTTTTGTCGATGGCAGCTTACTCACGACTCGTCCCCAGCGCGTTTGGCTCGATAAACCTCTGAGTTTGTCACAGGGAAATCATACATTCGAGTTTGTCGCTCCGCCATTTTCCTCAGTGGCATGTGTCGTCTCTATCCCTCGTCAGGTCACTGACACCTGTTACAACGGTCATAGCGATATTGGGGGAGCAGATGTGCCGCGCTTTATTGTCCCGATCTTCTCTTTAAATGCCTTGCCCAATCAACAACGTGCCGCCCTGGAAAAAACGACCCAGCAGGCACTCGATACAATGCAATACGCCAGCACTATTCAGCCGGGTGAACATTATCTCGCCAATCAGAAAATCCAGACAGCGACCCAATCTCTTCAGGCAACGATCCAGTTTCAATTGGATACTTCCCCCCAACCAGGAAGCTGCAACGATCAAAGTTGTTATCAGGACTATCCGTCAACTTGCTATAATTTTTGCAGCGATCCCCAGGGGATTGAGCAAGCAGGCCAGATTCCCCAGGGCTGGCAGGTTGATGCAACAGTTCGCACGCGCTGGCTCTATACAGCCGCTAGCGGCCAGATCGTTGCAAAAAACCAGCCGGATACCACAAGAGATAGCGAGCATGTGCAGCGGCTCTACATCAACTGGAAGAACAATGGCTGGCAGGTCAAACCCGATACACTTCACCTCAATAGCTACATCCAGAACAATTCGGTCTCTTTCAATCCAGCCTGTCAATCGGCTCGTGACGAGATCTTTCACCAAAGCAATCAGCAGACAGATTCCCTCAGACCTTTTAACTGGCGGTTCACCAGCGGCCCCAACCTGGCTGATGGCTGTCTGGCCGTTCAGAACTACCTGCTGCATATCCCTAAAGGGCGCTCTTTGCCACATACAACCATTCTGCTTCATCGCTTTGGCATATTTCTGGCAGTCAATCCGCAAGCCCACAAGTTGCTACCAAATATTCCTCAGGCCAGTCCGTCTGAGCAACTAGTGGCCCATCAACTGATTCAGAACTTTAATCCATAACCGGCTTCTGCTGGAAAGATGGTGCCATTCGGCGGAACACAAAATAACCGGCATAAAACATCACAGCCCACATGACAATCAAATAAGGTATTGCCAGCGGCGAATCCCATTGATTATAGCTTGAATGAGCCACCAGAACCGTAAAAATATCGCGTAGGATGCCAAATGTCGGGACGCCAAACAGCACGAGTAGCGAGACCCAATGCGTTCGACCCTCCCAGAACTTCCAGATCAATAAATAGGCCAGGCTTCCAAAAATGAGCAGAGGTGTTATGTAAATTGGAAGTGCCAAATGTAAGAAAAGACCTGTGACAAAATAATGCCAGATATGCGCATAATAGGCGATCAGGTCAAAAGCAATATTCAGCAAGGCCATCACCAATCCCCCTGCCAGGGAAGCAATTAGTACGGCTTTGGAAGGTCGCATAAAGAACAAAACAACCAGGTAGAACAGGACAATCTCAGGGACGGTCAGGATAAAGTAGACCGCAGTCTCAGTCTGCTGCATAGCAGGTTAACTCCTTCAGGAACTATAGATTTGTTGTGTTGGTAGCGTAGTGCTTTAAGTAAGTTTCGTCAAGACTCAGAAAGTGGCTTCAAAAAAATGAGGGAACAAGACAAGCTTCAAACCTTGTCCTGTTCCCTCTTACATGCCAGATCGATTATTTGCTAGCGGCTTTAGCCACGGCCTGTTCTATCGTCCCCACCATCGTAAATGCTTCAGGCGGGATATTTGCGTACTGCCCATCCAGTAGCGCCTTGACCTGGGCAATCGTTACATCCACAGGAATATATTCCCCTGGCTGGCCCGTATATAGCTCCGCTACAAAGAAAGGCTGTGTCAGGAAATGCTGTAGACGTTGGATCTTTTCCTGCTCCTTGCTACTGCCAGCCGGTTTGCTTAACAACATCCGAAGTTCTTTAGCAACCTGTTTATGTTCTTCACTAACAAGCGTACTTTCAAGCAGGTTCGAGGTCGAAAGCACGCGATCAATAGCGGGCCAGAGGTACTGATGTGCCAGTTCATGATTGGTCATGATCTGTCCGTCCAGTTTGCCTGAATCCTTCACCTCAACACCGGAACGAATAAGGAGTGTAATCAGCTCCTGGGCCATGGTGAAACGCTTCAATGCTTCCAGGTCAACCGACGTAAACCGATTCACGGTCTGATCATCTGCAATCAGCATGACCTCTTGTCCCGCCATCCTTAACTGCTGAGCAAGCGTCAAAGCGACCTGTATCATCCTCTGGACACTCTCTGCTGAGGCTGTCAGAGGCTCAAAAATCAGCGTAAATTTCTCTCGATAAGTCTCGTGAGTCTCCTGAAATTCTTTAAGTGTCTCCATCAGGTAACTGGTATCATAACCGCTTTCATCCATTGACAGACCGATTACATATCCTTTATGGCGAGAGACAAGGGTCTGCATGAGTTCTTCAACCGCGACCATTTCACCCGTCCCCCTCTTCCCAGAGATGGTAAAGGTTCCTCCCAAGGCCAAAGGTGCCAGCAGGTCCACAACCTTGATGCCAGTTTCCCAGAGGCGCAGTTCGCCCTGCCCCTTCCTCGCTTCATCAAGAGAGATCAGAGATTGCGACCCGCCCGTAATCGCACCTTTACCATCCAGCGGCTCTCCTAAACTGTTGATCACACGACCCACAACTGAGGCCGCATCGGGAATCATCGTTTCATTGCTCATTTTATGTAGACTTCCTTTCTTGATTGCTCTGCTTCCAAACGTTCGGCCAGAGCGATATATCCACGACTACGCGCCCAATCCAGCGGGCGCTGTCCTGTTTGGTCTTCGAGGGAGGGATCAGCTCCATAGCTAAGGAGCAATTCTGTGAGTTCGGCAAAGCCCTTCAGAGCCGACCAGTGCAGGGGTGATCTTCCAAACTGATCCTGTGCATTACTACAAGCACCGTGTTCCAGCAACAATCTGGCACCTACGCTGTTATCTCCAACACTTGCCCAGTGAAGCGGCGTCAAGCCTACTACTGTCTTGATTTCCTTATTCGCACCATGGACCAGCAACAACGCGACTGCACCAGGTTGACGCGAATTAATCGCCAAATGGAGAGGCGTC